>CAMAUH010000125.1 GCA_945861365.1 Candidatus Kuenenia stuttgartensis | reverse complement strand
GCAACTGCATCCCGACGATGCGCGCATCGTCGAACTGGGCGGTGACACTGCTGTGCACGCCGGCTTCGCGAAGGAGCTGAAGCTGGCCTCCGCACGATGACCGCGACCGCTGCAGCGTCCGCCACCAGCCCGCCACCGGCCGCAGCGCCTGCCACTCGCGGCGGCCTCGGCTACATGGTGCAGTCGGCGTTCTGGTTCGCGGTGATGAGCCTGATGGTGAAGTTCGCCAGCCGCTCGCTGCCGACGATGGAGATCGTGTTCGCGCGCGGCGTCGTGGCGCTGGTGCTCGCCAGCGCGATGCTCGCGCACGCCCGCAAGTCGCCGCTCGGCGGGCGTCTGGGCCTGCTGCTGCTGCGCGGCGCGATCGGCTCGACCGCGCTGGTCTGCTACTTCGGCGCCGTGGCGCACCTGCCACTCGCCGAGGCCGCCGTGATCCACCAGACCGCACCGCTGTTCACCGCGCTGCTGGCGGCGTGGGTGCTGCGCGAACGGCTCGAACTGCGCGTCGTGGTGGCGCTGGTCGGCGCCTTCGCGGGCGTGCTGCTGATCGCGCATCCTGACTGGCTGTTCGGCCCGCGCGCGACCACCCAGGCACCGTGGCCGTGGCAGTTCGCGTTCGTCGCGTTGCTCGGCGCGATCCTGTCGGCGTTCGCCTACGTGACCGTGCGGCGCCTGGGGCGCTCGGAGAGCCCGCTGGTGGTCGTGTTCTGGTTCCACGCGCTGACCGTGCCGATCGCGGCGCCGTTCGCGCTGCCGGCCTGGCAATGGCCGGATGCTAGCGACTGGGCGCTGCTGGTCGGCATCGGCGTCACCACGCAGTTGGCGCAGGTGGCGATGACGAAGGGCTTCGCGCGCGAAGCGGCCGGGCGCGCGGCGGCGGTCGGCTACCTGCAGGTGGCGTTCGCGACGCTGTTCAGCATCACGGTGTTCGACGACTGGCCCGACGCGTGGCGCTGGTCCGGCATCGGCCTGATCGTCGCCAGCTTGCTGCTGCCGCTGTGGCGTCGCTAGACCCGTTCGCTACCGTGCCGCCGCGCCGATGTTCGACCGCTCCTCGCCGCGTCACTGGATCCTGCGCTTCTGCGCAGGCCTGCTGCTGATCACGCTGGCCGGCACCGGCTTCCTGGATCGCCTGCACATCCCGGATCCGATCGGCCTGCTGCGGCTTCTGCTCGGCCTGGCCGGCTTCAAGCTCGCGTTCGATTCGGTGGCGCCGCTGGCACGCATCCTGTCGCACCACGCCCGCACGCGCGTGGAATGGAGCGAAGCGGCGCAGAACGCGTTCGCGCGCGCTTCGCTGCCGCGCCGCGTCTACTACCTGCTCGCCGCGGTCGCCGAGGCCGACGGTCCGATGTCCGCGAAGGAACGCGAGGCCGTGCGCCATTTCGTGCTCGAGCGCTTCGGCGACCCGGTGCACCTCGACGAGGTGCGCACGTGGGAAGCGCAACCGCTGCCGGTCACCGACCGCATCGGCCTCGCCGCGCGCATCGGCACGGGCCTCGACGACGCCGAGCTCGACTCGCTGTTCTGCTGGTGCTGCCTCGTCGCGTTCGCCGACGGCAGCTTCGGTGCCAACGAACACCAGGCGCTGCACGACGTCGCGCGCGGGCTCGGCATCGCCGCGCCGCGGGCGCGCATGCTGTTCCATCTGGCGCGTGCGCAATACCTGCAGGGCGACCGCCGCGGCGAACGCGAACGGCCCGCCGGCGCACCGCGGCCCGGCGATTCCCGCGCGCAGGCCCTCGACGTGCTCGGCCTGCCCGCCGACGCGACGCCGGACCAGATCCGCAAGCGCCACCGCGAGCTGGTCCGCAAGTTCCATCCCGACGCGCAGCCCAACCTCGGTCCGGTCGCGCAGCAGGAGGCGACAGCCCGCTTCACCGCGATCCAACGCGCCTACGAGACGCTGGCCGGGTGATCGAACCGGGCGCGCGGCCTACGCTGCGCGCATGGTCACCATCTCCGCCACCTACGAAGGCGATCTCTGCTGCACCGCCGTCCACGGCCCGTCGACGGCCAAGCTGCAGACCGACGCGCCGAAGGACAACGAAGGCCTCGGCCGCTTCTTCTCCCCCACCGACCTCGTCGCCACGGCCCTGGCCACGTGCATCCTGACGACGATGGGCATCGTCGCGCGCCGCCGCGGCATCCAGCTGAAGGGCGCCACCGCGAAGGTCGAGAAGCACATGAACGCGACCCCGCGCCGCATCGGCCGCCTGCCGGTCGAGGTGCACATCACCGGCACCTACGACGCCGAGCAGAAGAAGGTGCTCGAGAACGCCGCCCACGGCTGCCCGGTGCACAAGAGCCTGCACCCGGACATCGACGCGCCGATCACGCTGCATTGGGCCAGCTAGCCGACGCAGGCTGACCGAACGGATCCCGCACGGCGCGCTCCCGGCGCCTCGTCGAATCAGAAGTGCTCTTCGTACCGGCCCGAGAACGGCCAAACCCTTGGATAGGACGCGCCATGCCTCCGATGCAGCAGCTTGCGGCCCTGACACTCCTGTCGATCACCACTGCACAACTGGTCGGCCAGTCAGCAACCGCTGACGCCCGCTACGTGCTCGATCCCGACACGCAGATCACGCTGCTCGGAGGCTTCGATGCGGAGCTGCTCTACACCGTTCCCATCGAACAGGGCTCCTGGGTGGCGATGGCGTTCGATCCCAAGGGTCGGCTCATCGTGTCGGACCAGGACAGCCAGGGCGTGTTCCGCGTCACCCTGGCGAAGGACGGCGACCCGGCCTCGAAGCCCCAGGTCGAGAGCCTGAAGGGCTTCCCCTATCTCCCCATCAAATGGGGCAAGCGCACCGTCGGTGGAGCGCTGGGGTTCCTCTACGCGTTCGACAGTCTCTACATGTCGTCGATGCAGGGCTTCTATCGCATACGCGATACCGATGGCGACGATGCCTATGACGAGTTCACGCTGATCAAGCCGCTGGAGATGGGCTATGAGCACTCCGCCCACTGCATCATCCCGACCGAGGACGGCAAGGCTCTGTATCTGGTCTCCGGCAACCACTCGGCCGTGCCGAAGGGTGTCGGCAGCCTGCAACCACCGGTCTGGGGAACGGACTCCTTGCTCCCGGCGATGAACGATCCGCAGGGACATGCAGTGGGCATCAAGGCCCCCGGCGGCTGGATCTGTCGCATCTCCCCCGATGGCTCGGAATGGACGATGGTGGCCTCGGGCCTGCGCAACTCCGTCGATATCGCCATCAACCGCGAAGGAGAGATGTTCACCTACGATTCGGACCTCGAGTTCGACATCGGCAGCCCGTGGTACCGCCCCACGCGGATCAACCATGTCACTTCGGCCAGCGATTTCGGCTGGCGCGCGGGCTCCGCGAAATGGCCTGAGTACTTCGCCGACAGCAACGGCTCGGTGGTCGACATCGGTCCGGGCTCGCCGACCGCGCTGTGCTTCGGCCACCACTCGAACTTCCCCGGCCGCTTCCAGGACAAGCTGTTCGCGTGCGATTGGACCTTCGGGACGATCTACACGATCGACATGGCAGAACGCGGCTCGAGCTACACGGCGACCAAACAGGAGTTCGCGAACGGCACGCCGCTGAACATCGCGGCGATGCGTTTCGGCCCGGATGGCCACATGTATTTCGTGGTCGGCGGCCGCAACACCGCGTCGAAGCTCTACCGCATCCGCTACACGGGCCCGCGCAGTGACGAGCCGACGAAGAGCCTGGTGGCGAACCAGCCGCTGCGCGATCTGCGCCATTCGCTCGAGGCGTTCCACGGCAGCCGCAACGGCGGTGCGGCGGCCATCGGCAAGGCGTGGCCCTACCTGTCGCATGCCGACCGCGACATCCGCTATGCCGCGCGCCTGGCGATCGAGAACCAGGACCTGGCACTGTGGCAGGACCAGGTGTTCGCCGAAAAGGAGCCGCGCGCCGTCATCTACGCGGCGATCGCGCTGTGCCGTCACGGCGACAAGTCCCTGTCGAGCCGCGTGCTCGACAAGCTCGCAACGGTGCCATTCGCGAACCTGGAGCTGGAAGACCGGCTGGCGCTGCTGCGCGCGTACTCGCTTTGCCTGATCCGGCTGAACCCGCCGTCGCCAACAGAGACCACGGCCCTGATCGCCAGGCTGAACGCGTTCTATCCCGCCAAGGACGAGGTCCTGAACACCGAGCTGTGCCGGCTGCTGTGCCACCTGGACGCGCCGGACGTCGTCGACAAGACGATCGCATTGATGAAGTCCACGGCGACGCGCGCCATTGCCTACGACAAGGCGATGCTCGCTCGGCACGAGTACGGCAAGGCGATCCTGCAGGCGATGGCGAACACGCCCAACAGCCAGAACATCCACTACGCGTACTCGCTGCGCCGCGTGCAGTCCGGCTGGACGCTCGACACGCGCAAGTTCTTCTTCACCTGGTTGAACGACACGCTGCAGAAGAGCGGTGGACTGAGCTTCGCCGGTTACATCCGAGCGATCCGCGAGGACGCCATCGCGCACCTCCCCGCAAAGGACGCGTCCGCCATCGCGTGGCTGCTCGGCGACAGCGCCGCCGTCGACGTCGGCAAGCTGCCGTTCCCGAAAGGCCCGCCTGGCGCCTGGACGACGGACACGGCGATGGAACTGTTCAAGGCCGAGCTGCGGGGCCGTGACTTCGAGAATGGCAAACAGATGTTCTCGGCTGGCCGCTGCGTCGCGTGCCATCGCTTCCAGGGTTCGGGCGGCTACTCCGGCCCCGACCTCGGCTCCGTCGCCAAGCGCTACTCGGTCCGCGACATCCTGGTCGCGATCTGCGAACCGAGCCAGTCGATCTCCGACCAGTACCAGGCCAGCAAGGTGCTGCTGAAGGAAGGTGGCGTGCTCTATGGCCGCGTCATCTACCGCAACGACCAGGAGATCGCCGTCGCGAAGGACCCGTTCGACTTCAGCAAGCTGACCAAGCTGCCGGTCTCGCACGTCGAGACCGTCGAGCCGTCGCAGACCTCGCTGATGCCGCCCGCGACGATCGCGCTGATGAACAAGGACGAGCTGGCCGACCTGATCGCCTACCTGGTGTCCGGCGGCGATCGCAAGCACGCGGTGTTCCAGACGAAGTGACGCGGCCTGCTGCATCCGGCCGCTCCGAGCCTGCGGAAGCCGTCGGATTTCATGTCGACAGATAAGCTACAGAAGTGTAGTTTATCTGGAGTCATGAATCTTGCGGCCGACAGCGACATGGTGACGGGCATGGCGGCACGGCTGCACGGAGTGCTGTCGAAGGCCGATCTCCAGACGCTGCTGGCCGAACGACATCCCGCAGCGTTCACCCGCCGCGCCAAGGCGCTGGTCGACCTCGGCACGCTGCGCCGGTTCGTACGCGGCTTCTACGTCACGGACCCGTTCGATCTGCCGACGCTGAGCCAGCGCCTCGCACCGGACTCGTGCGTCAGCTTCCACACCGTGCTCGCCCGTCATCTGGTGATCGGGCCGCGTCCCGAACGTCAGCTGCTCGCCGTGAAGCAAGGCGCTACCCGCACCTACCGCGCGCTCGACCACGAGATCGTGCACCTGTCGATCGCCCCGCACCTCGACTTCGGCCACACCGTGCACGACGGCGTGCGCTACGCCGACCCGGAGAAGGCCACGCTCGACGTGCTGTACTTCCACCTGCGCGGCCGCCGCTATCCGTTCGACATCCACAGCGACCTCGACCTCGCGAAGCTGAACCCGCGCCGACTGCGCGACTACCTCGATCGCTACGAGAACCCGAAGTTCGTGGCGTTCTCCAAACGTGTGCTGCGCCTGCCATGAGCACCCCGCTGCCGCGACCCGTCACCGCCGACGGGCTCTTCCTGTGGGTCCTGCACCGCTTCGCCGAGGTCTTCGAGGAGCACGCGGTGCTGAAGGGCGGCATCGCGCTCCGGCTCTACGACTGCCCGCGCTCGACGACGGACGTCGACTACGTGTTCGTGCCGTTCCGCAGCAAGACCGAGATCGTCGGCCGCATCGAACGCGTTCTGCGCGAGGTCGATAGCGCGAAGGTCCACATCGCTGCCCATTCGAAGATGGTGCGCGCCTCGCTGCAGATCGACGGCGTCGGCATCCAGATCGAGGCGAACGTCAGCCAGGAATGCGACTCGACGGCGATGCCGACGGCCGACTTCGCGCGTTCCCTTGGTCAGCCATCGCGCATCGTGCGGGTGATGGCGCCGGACACTTCCCTCGCCCACAAGCTGGCGGCGTGGAACGAGCGGCGCCTGCTGCGCGACCTCTACGACGCGTGGTTCCTGTCGACGCGCATCGGTGCTTCCCCGGATCGCGCCGTGCTCGACAAGCGGCTGGCCAGGATCGAATCGCGCCATCCAGCCGTCGCCGGCCGGAAGAAGATGCAGCGCGCCGAGTTCGTGGCCGAGCTGCGCGCCGCCGCCGAATCGATCGACGAACGCGCGATGCGCCAGGAGCTGGCACCGTTGCTGCCGCCAACCGAACTGCCGGGTCTGCTACCGCGGCTGCGCGGCGCGATCGTGCGACTCGCGGAACAGCTGGAAACCTGACCGCGAACCGACTACCGAACGCCCCCCACCATGCGCGTCGTCGTCGCCGAGAAGCCGTCCGTCGCCCGTGACCTCGCCAAGGTCCTCGGCGCCACGCAGCGCCGCGATGGCTACCTCGAAGGCAATGGCTGGCAGGTGACGTGGGCGATCGGGCACCTCGTGCAGCTGAAGACGCCCGACGAATACGACCCCGCCCTGAAGCGCTGGTCGATGGACCGCCTGCCGTTCATCCCCGAGCGCTTCGAGCTGCGACCGACCGACAACCGCAGCACGCACGAGCAGCTCGCCACCGTTGCCGGCCTGTGCAAGAAGGCGGACGAACTGGTGTGCGCGACGGACGCCGGCCGCGAGGGCGAACTGATCTTCCGCTACATCCTCGACTACGCCGGCTGCCCGGACCGCGAGCACACGCGGCTGTGGCTCAGCTCGCTGACCGAGGAAGCGATCACGCAGGCCTTCAAGGCCCGCAAGCCCGGCACCAGCTACGCCAACCTCCACGACGCGGCGCGTTGCCGCAGCGAAGCGGACTGGATCGTCGGCCTCAACGCGACGCGCGCCTACACGGTCCGCTTCGGCGGCGGCGGCGTGCTGTGGAGCCTCGGCCGCGTGCAGACGCCGGTGCTGGCGCTGATCGCGCAGCGCGACGACGAGATCCGCGTGTTCGACGCGCGGCCGTTCTGGGAACTGCGCACGCGCTATCGCAAGGCGATGTTCCGCTTCGCTGGCGAACGCTTCCGCGAGCAACCGCCGGCGCAGGCCACGCTGGCGCAGGTCGAAGGCCAGCCGCTCACGATCACCAAGCTCGAGCGCCGCACCGAGTCGCTGCCGCCGCCGCTGCTGTACGACCTCACGCAGCTGCAGCGCGACATGAACCTGCGCCACGGCCTGTCCGCGCAGCGCACGCTCGAGGTCGCGCAGGAGCTCTACGAGAAGAAGCTGCTGACCTACCCGCGCACCGACAGCCGCCACCTGTCGCTCGACATGGTCGACACCGTGCGCACGACGCTCGGCGCCTTGCGCGCGTGGAACCCGGACGCGCTCGCCGTGCTCGCCACCTACGTCGGGGGCGCACCCGACGGCGAACGTGGACCGCGCGCCCGTTCGCGCCGCGTGTTCGACGACGCCAAGGTCAGCGACCACCATGCGATCATCCCGACCGGCAAGGTCGAGTCGCTCGGCGGCGAAGCGCAGCAGGTCTACGACGCGGTGGCGACGCGCTTCGTGCAGGCGTTCCTCGGCGATCGCGTGCAGGACGTCACCACGGCGCACGCGGTCAGCAACGGCGTGCCGTTCCGCGCGCGCGGCGTCGTGGTCACCGATGCGGGGTGGAGCCAGCTCGAGCCGCAGGCGCCGAAGAAGCGGAAGGGCAAGGGCAAAGGCGCCGACGGGGACGACGATGGCGACGACGACACGCAGGAACTGCCCGCGCTGCGCGAAGGCGAGAGCGGGCCGCACGCGCCCGAACTGCACGAAGGCAAGACCAAGCCGCCGCGCCCCTACACCGAGAACACGCTGCTGGCAGCGATGGAGACGTCGGGCCGCACGATCGACGACGAGCAGCTGCGCGAAGCGATGCGCGGCCGGGGCCTCGGCACGCCAGCGACGCGCGCGTCGATCCTGGAGACGCTGCTGACGCGCGGCTACTTGCAGCGCGACAAGAAGGCGCTGCGCGTCACCGACCTCGGCCGCTACCTGATCGCGATCATCGCCGACCCGATGCTGAAGTCGGCGGAGCTGACCGGCGAGTGGGAATGGAAGCTCGGCGAGATCGAACGCGGCCGCTTCACGCGCCCGGTGTTCGTGCAGGAGATCGTCGCGCGCATCCGCGGGCTGATCGCGACGGGCATGTCGCCGCGCAACGAACATGCGGGCATCGGTGCGTGCCCGCGCTGCAAGGCGGACGTGATCGAGGGGCGCGAGGCGTACGGGTGTTCGCGCTGGCGCGAGGACTGCGCGTTCCGCATGCCGAAGCTCTACCGCGGGGTGGCACTGCAGCGGGAACAGGTGCGCGAGCTGCTGTTCCGCGGCGTGCTGGTGCGGCCGGTGACGATCGACGGGGCACCGCGGGTGGTGTGTCGCACGGCGACCGGGGAGTTGATCGATCTGCAGCCGCCGAGTCGCGATGCGCAGCGGCCGGGGGTGAAGGCGGCGCCGAAGAAACGGCGGGGCAGGGCTACGGGCGCCGAGTAGCGGGCGCTGGCGAGGTTCTGCCGCATCCACGACACTCGGACCCGCCGATCACGGCTGCACGGTCGCACCATCCGCATTGCTGAAGAACCAGTTGCCGTGATCGCCGACCAGCGCCTGGCTGCTGACTGCCAGCCCGAGCAACGCCGCATTCGCAGGCGTCAGGAACGGCGCCTGGAACAGGTTCTGCGGGTCCGTGATGCTGCCGGCGAGCAGGTAGGGAGATCCGCCGAACAACCAGACGCCAAAGCCCGCGAGCGGCAGGAAGCGCGAGTTGCTCGTGAAGTCGAGGAGGATGTAGGCCGCCGAACCCGCCGGAGCCGTCACCGTCATCGCGTTCGATTGCCCCAGGTGCAGGCTGCCCATGTCCATGATCTGCGTCGCGGCGACGGCCGAGTCGACGCGGATCACGGGCGCTGAGGCGGTGCCGATGTCGACCACCTGCATCAGTGCTTGCTGGCCGATCCACGAGTTGAGGTCGACTGAGCTGCTGACCAACGGAAGGGTCGTGCCACCAAGCAGGAACGTGCCCTCGATCCTGCCGCGCAGCGTCTGGGTCTGATTGCCCATCCAGGCCATCTCCCAGGTTGGGCGCGGTGGCGGGGAACCGCCATCGACCAACACGATGCGGCCACGCTGGCTGTCGTAGACCATGGGACCACGATTGCCTGGGCCGCCGGTGGCCACCTGCGTCCAGAGGCTGCCGTCCCACTCCCAGGTGCCAAGGGGGCCAGAGGACAAGACGACCTTCGCGCGCTGGCTGTCATACGCCAGGCTCCCACCCGTAGCGGGACCCGTCGTCGCCACCTGGGTCCAGGTCGCTCCATCCCACTCCCACGTCGCGCTGCCCCCACTGCTCCCGCCGAACAGGACCGTGCGGCCACGCTGGCTGTCATAGGCCATCGAATGGCCATAGCGTGCGGAAGGTCCGGTGCTGGCGACCTGCGCCCAACTGAGGCTGCCGCCATCCCACTCCCAGGTGTCGCCAAAGATGATGGCCGCACCGGCTGAGCCACCGAACATCACGGTGCGCCCGCGCTGGCTGTCGTGCGCCATCGCGTGGAAGGACCTGGCG
>CAMAUH010000124.1 GCA_945861365.1 Candidatus Kuenenia stuttgartensis | reverse complement strand
CCGATGCCCCCACCGCAACCCAGCGCCGCCCCCGCGCCGCCACTACGACCGACGGTGAAGGCCGCGCCGCCGGCCGCCGAGCCCCTGCCGCGCCGCGACGACGCCGATCGGGCCGCGGCACTGCATGCGCTGCGGTCGGAAGTGCTGCCGTGCACGCGCTGCAAGCTGCACCGCGAGCGCATCCATGCCGTCTTCGGCGAGGGCGACCCACACGCCCGCGTGATGTTCGTCGGCGAAGCGCCCGGGTCGGTCGAGGACCAGACCGGCCGCCCGTTCGTCGGCCCAGCCGGGAAACTGCTCGATCGCATCCTCGCCGGCGCGATGGGCCTGCAGCGCTCGCAGGTCTACATCACCAACATCAATAAATGCCGCCCGCCAGGCATCGGGGAGCCAGAAGCGGACGAGGTCGCGGCCTGCCTGCCGTTCCTGCAGCAGCAGACCCACATCGTGCGACCGGAAGTGATCGTCTGCCTGGGCCGGACCGCCGCGCAGAACCTGCTCGGCACCAACGCCTCGATGGCGGCCCTGCGCGGCCGCGAGCTGCAGTTCCAGGGCATCCCGGTGGTCGTGACCTGGCATCCCTCGACCCTGCTGCGCGAACCGGCGCACAAGGGCGAGACCTGGGACGACATCAAACGGGTCAACCGGCTGCTGGGCCTGCCGGAAGTACCGCCGCCGGCCAGCGCCTGACCGGACCACCGCGGCTGCAACCTGCTTGGTGGTGGCCGCGAAGGCCGATCGTCATTCTTGACCGACCTCGCACAGGTCGCTACGGTCCCGCGACCCTGTGGCCAGGTAGCGTCCCTCGAAGGCCCAGGATCGCCCGATTTCCGCGTGTTCGCTGCCCTCCTGCGTCGGTGACTGTGGCATGCAGTCGTCGGCAGAAATGGCGATGCGCATGGCTTCGTGCGTGTTCTTTTGCCTTCCGGATCGCTCGCCTGACGTTCGGTTTCAGCGTGGTGCGCACCGCGCAAACCGAGCTCGCATCGCCCCACAGAGCTGCCCGCATCCCCGAGCAGCAACCCCAGTGGACCGCGGCGCACTCAGGTTCTGCCGGCTCGCCCCTCTCTCCCTGTTCGCCATTTCTGCAGGCATTCCCAGCATGATCAAGGTTCAGTCCCTGCGCTTGCGCGGCCTCGTCGCATCCTCACTGCTCGCGCTGGCCGCGTGTTCGGGCTCTCCCACGGAGGTCCTCGACGTCAAGACGAACGCCGGTGAAGGCAGCCCACTGACGGGCGCGCCGGCCGCGGCGAACCTCGCCACCCAGGATCCGCAGGGCCAAGGCGCCCAGGATCCACGCGATCGCGGTGCGCTCGTCAAGAAGGCCGTCGAGAACGCCAAGCGTTCGCTCGACCTGCGCCTGTTCGAGGATGCCCGCAATGAAGCGGCCTACGCCCTCGAACTCGACACCACCAACGCCGAAGCCCGCGACATCCTGGTCCGCTGCGACCAGGTGCTGGGCGGAGGCTCGGGCGTCGCCGGCAAGCTGCCGCTGGCGCCGGAGATCATCCAAGACCGCATCCGCCAGGAGCGTGAGCGCGCCCTCGTCGAGAACGAGTTGCAGCTCGGCCAGGCGAACATGGAGATCAAGCAGTTCGGCAAGGCCATCGACCACTTCGAGCGCGCCACGATCATCGTGCGCAGCTCGCAGTACGTGCGGCCGAACGATCCGATGCGCCTGCAGGCCGAGAAGATGCTGCAGGATGCGAAGGACGCGAAGAACAAGGCGGAGCTCGACGCCATGGACAGCGCCAAGGCGCGGTCGCAGGCCGACGTCGAACGCCTCGAGCGCGAACAGCGCATGTCGCGCGAGACCAAGGTGGCGAGCCTGCTCGAAGGTGCCAACCTGAAGTTCCAGTCCGGCGACTACAGCGAAACGGTGCGCCTCGTCGACATGGCGCTGCTGCTCGACCCGACCAACCCCACCGCGCTGGCCCTGCGCGATCTCGCCGACCGCGCCCGCCACAACTCGGCGATGGACCAGCACCGCGAGCGCTGGCGCAGCGAATGGAACAAGACGTTCCAGGAACTGCAGCAGAGCACGGTACCGCAGACGGAGACGGTGCTGTTCGACCCGAGCCGCTGGGCGGACGTGTCGAAGCGCCAGCCGGCTGGCTACTCGATGCAGGCCGAAGCGGAGTCCCCGACCAACCAGGCGGTTGCCAAGCTGCTGGACACGACGGTCGCCGAGCACACGTTCGCCAGTGCGACGGTGCAGGACTGGGCCAGCTTCTACACGCGCCTGACCGGCGCGCAGTTCTTCGTCACGCAGGCGGTCAAGGACCTGCCGGCCGAGACGACGACGCTGAACGACTTCCGCCTGTCGCGCCGCTCGGTGGCCGATGCGCTGCGCGCGATCCAGACCGTGACCACGGTCGGATTCAAGGTGAAGGACGGCATGGTCTACCTGGTCGTCGAGGCCGAGGCGACCGGCTCGCTGGTGCTGCAGCCCTACAACGTCACCGAACTGGTGACCGGCCTGAAGAACCAGGCGGGCCCGAACCTGAAGCTCGCCGTCCCCGGCGACGACTCGCCGGTGTTCGTGCCGCCGGACGAGGAGCCGCAGCCCGCGATGTTCGACCTCGCTGGCCTGCAGGAACTGATCAAGGCCACCATCAAGCCCGGCAAGTGGGACGGCGCGCCGTTCACGCTCGCTGGTGACGAGAAGGGCCCGCTGTTCGTCAACGCCGACCGTGAGACCCAGGAAGAGGTTTCCCGCCTGCTGAACGAGCTGCGCAAGCACGTCGGCATCCAGGTCGACATCGAATCGCGCTTCCTGAAGGTCGACGACAGCTTCCTCGAAGACGTCGGCATCGACCTGCGCGGCCTCGGCAACCAGGCTTCGCAAGGCATCCCCGGACGCGGCCTCGAGAAGCAGGGCGACCGCAGCAATGCCGGCTTCGACGACTTCGGCCCGCGCCAGCAGCAGAACGCGGCCGTCCCCGGCGTCGTCGGCACCGGCACCTCGCCGGGCATTTTCTACGACAACGGCCAGGACGGCGACTACATGGCCCGCGTCGAGAACCTCTACAACCAGACGCTCGGCGGCCGCAACGGCGGTCTGACCAACGCCGGCGGCCTGTCGGCGCAGTATGCGTTCCTCGACGACACCGAAGTCGAGGTCGTGTTGCGCGCGGTCAGCAAGCAGGAGCGCAGCGAGCAGATCGATGCCCCCCGCCTGCTCGTCTACAACAATGTGCGCGCGCACATGATGTATCTGCGCCAGATCGCCTACATCCGCGACTTCGAGGTCGAAATCGCGCAGGCGGCGGCCGTGGCGAACCCGGTCATCGGCACTGCCTATGACGGCGTCGTGCTCGACGTGCGCCCGGTGGTCGACAGCGACCTCAAGTTCATCACGATGGACATCCGTCCGACCGTGATGCAGCTGAGCCTGCCGATCCCGACGTTCACGACGACCCTGGGCGTCGGCCAGCCGATCTCGATCCAGCTGCCGGAAACCACGCGCCAGACGGTCAACACGACGCTGACCATGCCCGACGGCGGCACGGTGATGCTCGGTGGCATGCGTCTGGTCGAGCGCCAGAACCTGCGCTCGTCGGTGCCGCTGCTCGGCAGCCTGCCGGGCCTGAGCTGGCTGTTCAGCCGCAACGGCACGTCGATCCAGAACCGCAAGATCATCATCCTGATCCGCGCGAAGATCGTGCTGATGGAAGAGATGGAGCCGAACCCGATGACGCTGCCGGGTTCGCAGAACGTCAGCATGGCGCGCTGATCGCGCCCGAGTTCCCCCACTGCAGCGACGCGGCCGCCCTGGGCGGCCGCGCGCGTTTTGTCGCGGCATAGAGGCGACCGCAGCTGCCCGGGAATGGCCTGCAATCGGCCGATTGCGTGCCATCGCCAGCCACCACCCTGACGCAACACGGCGTTGAATCGAGTGAACGCGTCGCCATACTGCGCCGTTCCCCTCGGATTGGTAGCTCGGCTCCAGGCCCCTGAGCCGCTGCTGCCGCCAATCGGCCGCCGTGTCCGCCCTCGGTCGCAACGGCCGCATGCTGCATTCCTTCGGTCGGTTTCAACAAGCCGGTCCTGTTCCTCGGAGTCCTGCCTGTGATCAGAAGCAACGGTTCGCACGGTCACCGCCTGCACGGCGCGTGGTTGGTTCTGGCCCTCGGTTCGCTGTCGCCCGCGCTGTTCGCGCAAGGCCCGCTCGATCGTGAGATCACGTTCGTGCGAGCGCTTGCCAAGGAGATGCGCTTCATCGAGCTCGCCAAGGGCGAAGCCGAACGCCTCGCCACGGAGTTCCGCGGCGCCAGCGACCAGGACAAGATCGCCCAGCTCAGTGTCGAGATCACCTACTACGGCGCCCGCTCGCGCAGCGACCGCGCGCAGCAGCGAGTGCTGTTCAAGGAGACCGTCGACAAGTCGAAGGAGCTGATCGAACGCAGCGGCGATGCCGCCGTGCAGCTCGAAGCCCGCACCACGCTGGCCAACGCCTCCCAGGACTTCGGCCAGTTCCTGGTCGAAGAGCTCGAGATCGCCCGGGCCGAGAACCCGGACAAGGTCAAGGATCTCGAGACCGAGGCGACCGCCGTGTTCCGCGCCGGCATCGAAGCCTGCGACAAGGTCATGGGCATCCTGAAGGGGCTGCGCAGCGATCCGCAGAAGCAGGTCGAGTTCGGCCTGATGTGGATGAAGAAGGCCGTGCTGTCCCGTGAGCAGGGGCGCGCCGACAAGGCCAACCGCTCGGTGCTGGTGCAGCGCTCGATCGACGAGCTGACCGAGCTGGTGCTCGAGTTCGGCGAAGAGACCGCGATCGGCCTGCGTGGCCTGTTCGAGATCGCGCAATGCCGGGAAGTCGACGGCAACATCGTCGATGCGATCAGCAGCTACCGCGCGACCGTCAACCAGATCGCGACGTCGCTGAAGCAGGCGCGCGAAGGCGAGATCAGCATGCCCGGCGAGATGCAGGGCTTCCTGTTCGAGATGATGCAGGAGGTCTACGTCCGCACCGGCGAGGTGATGGTGCGCGAAGGCTCGCCGGAGACCGGCGCCCTGTTCACCGAGTTCCGCGCCAACATGAAGGAGTTCGGCGATGAGAAGGCCGAACTCTTCGACGTCGTCAGCGACCAGCACGGCCACCTGATGCTGCTGTCGGAGAGCAAGTTCCTCGCCGAATCGGGCGACCCGAAGAAGGTCGCCGACGCGATGGCGATGACCAAACGCATCAACGACAAGCACCCGGCGGACTACGTCGGCGTGCGCGCGAAGGCGGTGTTGCGCGACATCCTCGCCGTGCAGCAGAACCTCGTGTCGGGTTCGCTGATGTTCGAGGTCGCCAAGGGCGAACTGCAGAACAAGAACTACGAAGCGGCGATCCAGGGCACGCGGCGCGTGCTGGCCACGCTGTCCGCCGAAGAGCAGAAGCAGCTGGGCCTCGAGGGCTACAAGATGCTCGGCCTCGCCTACGCCTACAGCAACCGCTACCTCGAAGCCGCGATCGCGCTGACCACCGGCCTGCAGAAGTACGGCAACAACGACAAGGCGATGGCGAGCGATGTCGCGGATGCCCTCGACCGCGCCGTCACGCAGCTGAAGAAGGCCACCAAGAACGACACGGCACTCAACGGCGTCTACGACGCAGCCACCAACCAGATCCGCGTCTTCGGTGGCGCCATCGGTGACACGCTGTCCTGGAAGGACGGCAACAACCTGATGACCGAGAAGAAGTACGTGGAAGCGATCGCGAAGTTCAAGCAGATCGCCGCGGGCTCGATGTTCTACGAGCCGGCCCAGGTCAGCATCGCCCGCGCCGGCGCCGCGACCGGTGACTTCACGGCCGCCCGCGCCGCCCTCACCGCCTACCGCGAATGGGCCAAGGCCAACGAGATCAAGGCCAGCGACTCCGGCAAGCTGCAGGCGCGCACCGCCGCGATGACGCTCGGCGAGTTCATCGAGACCCAGATGGCCTACATCGAAGCGCGCGGCAACGAGGAACTGAAGATCAAGAAGGACCTGACGAAGTACCCGGCGGCGCTCGAGAAGGCCGCCGCGTTCGTCAGCAACTTCGGCAAGGACAACGACGGCAACGTGCCCACGGCACTCGAGTACATGTGCCGCCTGCACGCCGATCTCGGCGCGCTCGACCGCGCCGAGGAGGCCTACACGCAGCTGAAGCAGAAGGACGCGGTGCGCGGTGCGCGCCTCGCGACCGACATCTTCAAGGAGTACCAGAACCAGGTGAAGCTGCTGACCGACGAGCTCAACCAGGCGATCGCGAAGGACAAAGGCGAGGCGGCGATCAGCAAGGCCCTGGCCGACGTCAACGCGATGAAGAGCAAGATGGTCACGCTCGGCATGGACTACATCGCCAGCTCGCCGAAGCCGCAGCTCGGTGTCCTGGTGGCGACGCTCGTCGGCCACGAGGACCTCGCCGACTGGAAGCGCGTCGACGAAGTCGCGCAGAAGACGCTGGCGCTGTACGGCACCGATGCGACGGAGCAGACCAAGAAGGTCATCGACCAGCTGGTGCGGCCGAAGGTCGGTGAGGCCCTGCTGCAGCAGGAGCGCTTCCAGGAGGCGTACGACATGCTCGTCGCCGCCGAGAAGGCCAACCCGACGCAGTGGGAACTGAAGCGGCAGATCTCTCGCGCACTGGGCGGCTGGTACTACTTCGACAAGACCGGCACCGGGCGCAAGGTCGCCGGCATGGACAAGCCCGCGGATGCCTACACCAAGTACTACGGCGAGTACCGCACCTGGGCGCTGCGTCCCGAGGTCAAGCAGTTCAGTCTCGAGTGGTACCGGTTCCAGTGGGAGACCTACTGGTTCGCCAGGCAGGCCGGATTGAAGGGCGACAGCAAGTTCAAGGACATCGCCGACAAGGTCTATCGCATCACGCGCTCGACCGACGACTTCAAGACCCTGCAGAGCCACGGCATCGAAGGCCTGAAGCTGTTCCGTTACTTCCAAAGCAACCGCTGAGCCCGGCCCACCACCAACCCGAACAAGACGATGCGCACCATCCCCATGTTGTTGGCCGCCGCCCTGCTGGCACCTGCGGTCATGGCCCAGGCCAAGATCAACGACTCCGTCCGCAAGAAGAACGGCGAGGTCATCAAGGGCCTCGAGATCACCGAGTTCCTGCTGTCCGGCGTGCGCGCCAAGCGCGGCGCCGACGCGATCGAGATCCAGGCGCACCAGGTCGCCGAGGTCGTGTGGAGCGACCTGCCCGACCAATTCATCGCCGGCCGCACGGCGATGGACCGCGGCGACTTCCGCGCCGCCACCCAGATGTTCGGCGACGTGAAGAGCGACCGCGCGCTGGTGAAGGCGGATGCCGAGTTCTTCCAGATCAAGGCCGCGGTGGCCGCGATCGGCAACGACAAGGCCGCCGCCGGAACCGCTGCCGGTGTTGCCAAGGCGTGGCTGGCCGCGCACGTCAACCACTGGCGCACGCCGGAAGCGATGCTGCTCGCCGGTCGCGCCGAACGGCTGGCCGGCACCGGTGGTGCGGCGGCGACGACGCTGCGCGAACTCGAAGACCGCGCCCAGCGCGAAGTCTTCGGCGCCGTGTGGCTGGCCCGCACGAAGGCCGAGCTGGCGCTGACGCTGCTGGCCGACGGCAAGGCGAGCGAAGCCCGCACGACCTTCCAGGCCGCCGGTGCGGCCGCCGAGAGCGCGCTTGCGACGCCGTCTGCCGATGATGGCGAACTGCGCGCGCTGAAGACGCTGGCCAAGGTCGGCGAAGGCGAGACCTTCCTGACCGACAAGGAGTACGACAAGGCCGAGTCGTTCTTCCACGGCCTGGTCGGCAGCAACCAGGCGGAACTCGTCGCCGCGGGCCACGTCGGCGAAGGCGAAGCCATCTTCCTGAAGGCCATTGCCGCCAACAAGCCCGACGACATCCGCCGCGCCCAGATCGCGCTGGCGACCGGCAGCGTGCTCGATGCGCAGGGCGGCGAGGCCAGCGCGAAGGCCAACTACTACCTCGGCCGCTGCCTGCTGGCGCTCGGCCAGGACCGCGAAGGCGACACCTTCAAGCAACGCGCAAACGCCTACTTCCAGGTCGTCGTGACCAGCTACGCGACTTCGCGTTGGGCCGGTCTCGCGAAGCAGGAACAGACCAAGTAGCCCGCGCACTTTCTGTGCGCGGGGTCTTGCACACTCCGCGCATTCGAGCAAACTGACTCTCCCTTTCCCCTGATTCAGCCCCTCTCCCCTGACCTGCACGCTCGCAGGAGCCACCTGTCCATGATCCTGAAGCACGTCCCGTTCGTTCGCCTTCTCGCAATCAGCGCCCCTTTGCTGCTCGCCGGCGGCGTGGTCGCTCAAGACCCTCCCGCAGAGCAAACGAGCACGCTGGGTGAGATGTTCGCCTACCAGAACGCCGGGCTCGTCGGCTACATCATCGTCCTGATGTCCGTCATCGGCCTCGCGTTGACCATCGAGAACTTCATGTCGATCAAGCGCGAGAAGCTCGCGCCGCCCGACGTGCTCGACGAGCTCGAGGCGCTGTTCGATGGCGAGAACTTCCAGGAAGCCGTCGAGCTGTGCGATCAGGAGAAGAACTACCTGACGAACGTCGTTGGCGCCGGCCTGTCGAAGCTCGGCCACGCCTTCGAGACGATGCAGACCTCGCTGCGTGAGATGCAGACCGAGGAGACGGTCAAGCTGTTCCAGAAGATCGGCTGGCTGTCGCTGATCGCGGCCATGGCGCCGATGATGGGTCTGTTCGGCACGGTGACGGGCATGTTCGTCACGTTCAGCGCGATCGCCGCAGCCGGTGGCTCGGTCAGCCCGGCCCAGCTGGCAGGCGGCATCAAGATGGCACTCATCACGACCATCTTCGGCTTGTGCGTCGCGATGCCGGTCGGCGTGGCCTTCTACGCGCTGCGCAACCGCGTCATCAAGACCTCGACCGAGATCAACGCGATCAGCGAAGACCTGTTCGAGCGCTTCCGCAGCAAGAGCTGAGGCCCTGGCGTCTCACCCACCAAGGCCCTAGCCATTCGACCGAGTCCCTGACTGGGGCGCCGCCGCAACGAGCGCCCCGCTGAGGAGAAGCAATGTCTGACGTTTCCAAGTTGGTCCAGCAGAACGTCGAAATGGACATGACGCCCATGATCGACTGCGTGTTCTTGCTGATGATCTTCTTCGTTCTGGTCATCGACCTGAGCCAGAAGAACCTCGAGGACCTGATCCTGCCGCGCGCCGTGTTCCAGGAACCGGACGACAAGCCGCCGGAGAACCGCCCCATCATCAACGTGCTGCAGAACGGCAGCGTCGTCTACAACCAGGCGGTCGCCTACGACCCCAAGGTGCACGGCAAGAACTACGCGCCGATCAAGGAACTGCTGCTGAACATCCGCAAGGTCGGCCTCGCCACGAAGAAGCTGCACCTGAAGGAAGAGAACATCGGCGGCAAGATGGTGCCGCTGATCGACGACCCGATCCTGATCCGCGCTGACAAGTGGACCGAGTGGCACTTCGTCGGCGAGATCATGAAGCAGTGCAGCCAGCCTGAAATCGCCTTCTGGAAGGTCGAGCTCGCCATGTCCGAGAACGACAAGGAAACCGGCGAGAAGAACAAAGCCAAGGGGACCAACTGATGAGCGCTCTCGACGACGCACAAGAAGAGGTCAAGCCCGACATGACGCCGATGATCGACGTCGTGTTCTTGATGATCATCTTCTTCATCTGCATCGACTTCAAAGTCCTGGAGTCGAAGCTCCCCGCCTACCTGCCGAAGGACAAAGGCAGCATGAACACGGTCGTTGAGCCGCAGGAACAGCTCTCGATCAAGATCTACGTCGAGAACAAGGGCACCGAGGTC
>CAMAUH010000123.1 GCA_945861365.1 Candidatus Kuenenia stuttgartensis | reverse complement strand
CGCAAGGGTTTGCGCGGCGTCGTGCCAGGCGGCCTCCAGATCGGGAATGGTGGCGCCCGTGGTGTCGCGCAGCGCCTCGGCCCGCGCCAGGTCGAGTTCGGTGGCGACGCCGGCGGCGACGCGGGCCCGCACCAGTTCGGTGGTCTCGGCCTGCACGTGCAGAGCGGTGCGGGCGATGGCCTGCCGAGCGGCGGCGGTGCGCAGCTCGAGGTAGGTGCGGGCGACCTCGGCGGCGAGGCGCACGCGCACATCCTGCGCCGAGGCTTCGGTGGCAGCCAGTTCCGCGTCGGCGGCCTCGACGCCGCGGGCCACGCGGCCGAACAGGTCGATCTCCCACGAACTGTCGAAGCCGAGTTCGTACACCGTGCGCGTCTCGATCTGCGGGGGCACGAACAGGCCATTGCCGCTGAGGCGTCGCTCGCGCGCCCCGCCGAGTGCGTCCAGCGTCGGCAGCCCGGCGGCGCCGGCGATGCCGCGGCGGGCCCGGGCGGCCTGCACGCGGGCCGCCGCGATCCGCAGGTCGGCACCGGTGGCCAGCGCGCGCTCCACCAGCGAGGCCAGCAGGTCGTCGCCGAGCGAGAACCACCACTGCTCGATGCCCGTCTGGTCGAGCGAGCCGGCAGCGGCGTTCGCGGCGGGGAACGACTTCGGCAGGTCGATGGTGGGGTCCGTGTGGTCGGGGCCGACCGTGCACGCTGCCAGCAGCAACGGCAGCAACCGGAGCGTCTTCATCGCGCCACCTCGGCTTCGATGGTGACGTCGACCTGCTGGCCGACGTAGGCCGGCAGGTCCTTCGGGTCGAACGCGTAGACGATCTGCAGCACGCGCGTGTCGACGCGTTCGAAGCTGGCGCCGGTCAGCGACCGTTTGGGCACGACGAACGGTTCGATGTGCACGCAGCGCAGGGGCGCGCGCAGCGCCGGATTGCCGCGCAGCGACGCGAACGCGGCGGCTTGCGGCCGCAGCCGCCAGGCGTCGTTCTCGTCGATGTCGACGCGCACATGCAGGGCCTCGGTGTCGCCGAGCAACATCGCCGGCTGGCCGGCAGCACCGGTGCTGGCGCTGGCATGCTCGCCGGCGCGCACGTCGACCTGCAGCACGACCGCGTCGCGCGGCGCCCGCACGACGTGGCGCTCGCACTCCACCTGCAGTCGGGCCACGTTCGCGGTGGCGGTGGCCACGGCAGCCTTCGCTTCGGCGAGATCCTGGTCCCACGCACCGGCGCGCAGCTTGGCGAGTTCGGCGCTGGCGCCCGCGTGGCGGGCTTCCGCCGCGGCGACGGCGAAGCGGCGCTGGGTCAGGTCCTCGCGGCGCACCGCGCGCGGATCGGCGACCGCTTCGAGGTTGGCGAGCAGCATCTTCGCGTCGTCGAGGTTGGCCTTGGCTTCGGCGACCTTCGCCTCCGCCGGCGGCAGGTCCTCCGGCCGCGGCCAGGCGGCGAGCCGTTGCAGCCGCGTCTGTGCCGCCTGCAGCTCGCTGTCGCGCACGGCGAGTTCGCTGCGCACCGCGCGGTCGTCGATGGTCAGCAGCGGCTGGCCGGTGGTCACTCGATCGCCGACGCGCACGTGCACGGTCGCCACCGGGCCGGCGATCGCCGTGCCGATGTTGATGTAGCGGGACTGCGGCTCGACGAGGCCGGCGCCGGCGACGGTGTGCACGAACGGCGTCGCGGCCGGCGGCGTCAGCGGCCGCGCCGGCGGCAGCGCCACGTCGTTGGCGGCGACCACGAAACCGGCCGCGGTGACACCGGCGACGGCCAACAGGGGGATCAGCAGGTTGCGGAGCATGTTCGGATGCCTCAGTGCGCGGTCGATGCCGCCGGGTCGTCGACGATGCGCACGATGCGCCCGTCGTCCATGTGGGCGATGCGGTCGGCGAAGGGGAAGATGCGGGAGTCGTGGGTGACGACGACCAGCGCGCGGTCGGCGCGGGCGGCGACGTTGCGCAGCAGGTCCATCACGCGCTTGCCGTTGTCGTGATCGAGCGCCGCCGTCGGCTCGTCGCAGACCACGAGGCGCGGTTCGTGCACGAGGGCGCGCGCGATGGCGATGCGCTGCTGCTGGCCGCCGGACAGCTGGGCCGGCCGCGCATCGACCCGATCGGCAAGGCCGACGTCGGCGAGGGCCTGCTTGCCGCGTTCGATCGCGGCGCGGCGCGGCATGCCTTGCAGCACGCACGGGATGGCGACGTTCTCGGCGGCGCTCAGCGTCGGGATCAGGTTGTAGGCCTGGAACACGAAGCCGATGCTGCGCGCGCGCCAGCGGGTGCGTTCGCCATCGCGCATGCCCTGCACGTCTTCGCCGAAGACGCGGCACGTGCCGCCGTCGCTGTCGAGCGTGCCGGCGAGCACCGAGAGCAACGTCGTCTTGCCGCAACCGGATGGGCCGACCAGCATCAGCAGTTCGCCGGTCGCGACCTCGAGGTCGACCCCGCGCAGTGCTTGCACGCGGTTGGCGCCGGTGCCGAACGACTTGGTGAGATCCCGGCATTGCACCGCGAATTGCGTGGGCAGCGCCGGCGGAGTCGGAGTGGGGGTGCGCATGGTCAACCCTTGAAGACGACGGCCGGTTCGAGCCGGAACACGCGGGTGATGCTGATCAGTGCGGCGATGACGCAGACGACGAGGATCGCCGCTGCCCCGAGCAAGGGGATGCGCCAGTCCATCTCGAACGCGAGGCCGCCGTGGGCCATCGCGACGCCGCTGATCGCGGCGCCACCGAGGCCGATTCCGAAGCCGAGCCCGGCCGCCACCGCGACCTGGATCAGCACCATGCGCACCAACGTGCCGTTGGTGGCGCCCATCGCCTTCATCGCGGCGTAGTAGCGCAGGTTCTCGACGACGAAGTTGTAGAGCAGCTGGCCGGCGACGAGCACGCCGATGACGAAGCCGAGCACGATGGTGATGCCGAAGTTGACGAGGATGCCGGTCTTCGCGAGCACGTACTTCTCGGAGGTCGCTTCGAACTCGGCGCCGGTCAATGCCGCGTGGCCGGTCGCCGCGGTGATGGCGCGCTGCACGTCGGCCATCGCGACCCCTTCCTTCACCTTGACCAGCACGAAGGTCAGCTGCCGCCGCTCCGGCGGGGCCATCGTCAGGGCGCGGGAGTAGGTGGTGTAGAGCACCGGGTCCCAGAAGAACTCCGCCGTGCGCCGGAAGCTGCCGACGACGATCGCTTCGTGGTCGTTGACGTCGATGTGGTCGCCGACCTTCACCGCGCGCGGCCCTTCGCCGGGCAGCCCATGGCGCAGCCGCAGGTCGGCCAGGCTGTCGACGTCGATCAGCACCGAACGATCCCGGTGCAGGTCGGCCAGCGAGCCCTCGACCATCTGCGGCGGCGCCCCGAGCAGCGTCGCATCGTCGATGCCGACCAGGCGCGCCTGCACGCGGGTGCCGTCGGCGAGGCGGATGCGCAGGTAGCCCTTCCACATCGGGACCGCCCAGGCGACGCCGTCGATGCTGCGCACCCGCTGCAGCGTGGTATCGGTCAGTGGCTTGCGATCCTCGGTGTACTCGGTCTGTTCATCCATCACCCACAGGTCGGCCTGGCTGGTGTCGCGGATCCACGCGCCGATGCGATGCGAGTAGCCGTAGAAGATCGAGGCTTGCTGGGTGATCAGCAGCGAAGCGAAGGCGATGCCGATCACGAGGCCGAGGTACTTCAGGCGATCGCCGACGAGCATCTTCAGCGCGAAGACGTTCATCGCTTCGCTCCCTGGGCGGCGATGCCGTGCAGCATGACGTCGGTGACCATGCGCGCGCGTGCCTCGACCGTGCGCCAGGGCACCCATTGGTCGCCTTGCATCGTCAGCTCGAGCGCTGCCACCCCGTGCACGCCGGCCCACAGGGTCTGGGCGAGCAGGTCCGCATCGGTCAGGTCCGGGCGCAGTTGCCCCCGCGCGATGGCCTCGGCGACCACGCTGCGCAGGAACGCGTAGCCATCGCGGTGCGGGTCGCCATGGCCCTCGAAGGTCACCGCGCTGTCGTCCACTGGCGGCGGCGTCAGGAACATCAGCCGGTAGTGGTTCGGATGCTCGATCGCGAAGCGGATGTACTCGAGGCCGGTCGCGGCGATGCGATCGAGGGGGTCGGGCACCGTCGCGACCGTGGCGAACCGCGCGGCCAGGGCCAGGTAGTCCAGCCGGCACAGCGAGCGGATCAGCTCGTCCTTGTCCGGGAAGTGGTTGTAGAGCGCCGCCGGCGTGTACTCGATCGCATCGGCGATCCGCCGCATGGTCACTGCGGCGTAGCCTTCGCTCGCGAACAGCACGCGGGCGGCGTCGAGGATCTTCTGCTGGGTTTCGGCCCGTTCCCGGGCCCGGCGGTCGGCTGGCGTCATGACTTGGATTCGGCGAGTGAACGCCGGTAACTGAACGTGGTTCAGAATACACGCATAGTTCATTTTGGCAAGCAGTCGACTCGCTCGATGTCGGGCAGCTGCGATGGCTGCGGCCGGTCGCTACCGGTCGGGACCGCGCCCGGATCGGCGGGTCAGAGGGCCTGCAGCAGCTGCTGCAAGCGCGGCAGACCGTGGTCGCCCATGTGGCCGATGCGGAACGCGCGGTCGCGCAGCGGGCCGTAGCCGCGATCGATCAGGAAGCCCGCAGCACTCGCCCGTTTGGCCAGCGCCGGCACATCGCCGCCGCGCGCATCGATGCAGCTGACGGTCGGCGAGTGCGCTGCGGCATCGGCGACGAACGGGGCCATGCCGTGTTGCGTGGCCCAACGCAGCGTCGCGTCGCGCATCGCCAGATGCCGCGCCCACCGCTGCGGCAGCCCTTCGGCGGCGACGCGCTGCAGTTGGCGTTGCAGCGCCAGCACCAGCGGCACGCACGGCGTCGCCAGCGTCTTGCCGGCGACGGTTTCGGGAACCGCCCTGTCGAGGTCGAGCAGGAAGCCGCGTTCGGGCATCGCCGCGGCGCGTTGGCGGGCGCGTTCGCTGGTGGCGTAGACCGTGATGCCGGGCGGCAGCGCCAGGCACTTCTGCGTGCCGGCGAACGCGAAGTCGAGGCCCCAGTCGTCGAAGCGCAGCTCGGCGCCGCCGAGGCTGGTGACGACGTCGGCGAGCACCAGCGTGTCGGGCGCCGTCGCGCGCACGGCGCTGGCGAGCGCCTGCAACGGCTCGATCACGCCGGTCGCGGTCTCGTTGTGCGTGATGCACACCGCGTCGACGGCGGGGCCCTGCTGCAGCCGCGCGCGCAGCTGCTCGGGCGCGTGCGCGTGGCCGAGAGGTACCACCATGGCGTCGGTGGCGCGGCCGCAGCTGGCGGCGATCTGTTGCCAACGTTCGCTGAAGGCGCCGCAGACCAGATGCAGCGAACGTCCGCTGCGTGGCACCAGGTTGCGGATGCCGGCTTCCATCAGTGCCGTGGCGGCGCAGGTCTCGAACGCCGTCGGTTGGGCGGTCAGGAACAGTTCGCGCAGTCGGCTGCAGACATCCTGTACGACGGCGACGAACGCCTCCTGGCGGTGGCCGACCAGCGGGGTCGCCAGCAGCGCCCGCAGTTCGGGTTCGACCTCGGTCGGACCCGGGATGAACAGCACGGGATGGTCGGCCATTGGGGCGAGCATCAGGCGATCGCCTGGGAAAGCAACGCCGCGAAGCGGCCGTCGCTCGCGAGCCGCGCCCGTTCGGCTGCGGTGAGCACGAGCGGCAGGATGCCGGCGAGGCTGCGGGTCTCCACGAAGTGCTCGGCGCGGGCGCGCACCGCGGGGCGCGCGACGACGCCGCCGAAGCCGATGAAGCGGGCGACGTGGCCGATCGTCTCGGCGTCGGTGATGCCGTCGCCGACGAAGGCCAGCGGGTGGTGGTCCTGCGGCAGGTTGCGCACGACCTCGATCTTGCCGCCGTTGCGCCACAACGGGCTCGCGCGATCGAAGTCCACGTAGTCGCCGTTCGCCGCGAAGCGCACCGGCACCGCGTGCACGTTGGCAGCCGGGATGCCGAGGCTGGCGGCGACGTGCTGCACCGGGACCAGCAGCCCGCCGCTGATCACGCCGACGTGCTTGCCGAGGTGTTGCAGGGCTTGCACCACGGCGTGGGCGTCCGGCACGAGACGCTGCACGTACAGCGCGCCGACGACATCGAGTTGCTCCTGCCGCGGCCGCAACAGCCGGAGCCGCGACTCGTAGACGTCGGCGAGCGGCAGCGAGCCTTCCATCGCCCGGGTGGTCAAGGCGGCGATGTCGGTGCGCAGGGCGGCCGGTGCGAACGCCAGCAATTCGTCGACGCCCTCGATCGCGGTCAGCGTCGAGTCGCAATCGAAGTAGACCGCCGCGAGCGGAGTCTGCATCGCCCGCTCAGCGCGCGCCCTTGCCGCCGAGGATCACGCTGACCGTGCGCAGCATGATGTGCAGATCGAACAGCAGGCTCATGTTCTTGATGTAGTAGAGGTCGTAGCGCAGCTTCTCCTGCGCATCCTCGATCGAGGCCCCGTACGGGTGACGCACCTGGGCCCAGCCGGTGAGCCCTGGCTTGACCGTGTGGCGCAGCGGATAGAACGGGATCGCCTGCTGCAGCTGCTCGACGAAGTGCGGGCGTTCCGGCCGTGGCCCGACGAAGGACATCTGCCCGCCGAGGATGTTCAGGAACTGCGGGATCTCGTCGATGCGCGTCAGTCGCAGGAAGCGGCCGATCGCCGTCACGCGGCTGTCGTTCTTCTGCGCCCACACCGGGCCGGACTCCTTCTCGGCGTCGGTGCGCATGGTGCGGAACTTGATCAGCCGGAACGGCTGGCCGTCCTCGCCGGTGCGCTCCTGGCAGAAGAACACCGGGCCCTTGCTGGTCAGCTTCACCAGCAGTGCGGTGACGAGGCAGATCGGCAGCGACAGCACGAGCCCGACCAGCGCCGCCAGGATGTCCAGCACGCGCTTCAGCGACAGCGTCAGCGGGTCCTTGGCGAAGCCGCGGCCGTAGATCAGGTAGCTCGGCCGCATGCTCTCGACGGCGAGCTTGCCGGTCAGGCGCTCGTACATCGCTTCGCGTTCTTCGATCAGCACGCCATCCATGCGGCATTCGAGCAGGCGGTCCGTCGGCAGCTTGCCGCGGCGCTCCTTCAGCGCCACGACGATGCGGCTGATGCCCTCGTCGCGGCACAGCTGACGCAGGTTGTCGAGGGTGCCGAGGACCTTCGGTGTCGCACCGGAGGCATCCGCTGGCGCCGTGCCCTGGGTCGGGCTCTCCTCGACGACGCCGAGCAGTTCGTAGCCCGACATCGCGCTGTCCATCACCATGCGCGCCAGTTGGTGCGCCTCGGGGGAGCTGCCGACCACGACGACGCGCTCGCCGAAGCGCCACTTGTAGAAGAACCAGTGGAACGCGTGCCGCAGCGCGAAGATGCCGACGAAGGCGACGCCGACCAGCAGGATCAGCTTCCACGTCTCGCGGTTGAGGTCGGTGATGCCGGGCAGGCAGAAGACGGAGCCGGCCACCAGCGACAGGAACCCGAGCATCACCAGCGCGTAGCCGGCGGAGTGCACCAGCCGATTCGCCAGTTCGGCCCGGTTCTGGGCGGTCTTCCAGTCGTACAGGTCGTTGTAGCTGAGCGAAGCCTGGCAGATCACCGAGATGGTGAAGCTGGTCAACAGGGCCCGCAGCCACTCGGTCGACGACGGCTCGAACAGCATGAAGTGGCGGTTGCTCAGCGGCGGCGCGCTGCTGCCAACCAGCACCACGGTCATGAACAACAGGGTTTCGCTGAGCATCAGCAGCAGCTTGCGCCGCGGGATGATCTGGTCAGCGAGGGTGGACATCGGGGCGAGGCGGAGCGGGACGGGTTCGGAACGAGCTGTAGTCGGCAATTGGCGAGTGCCGGCTGCAGTCTGTCGGTTGAGTCCTATGACATCGGGCGGCCACGCAACGGTCCTGATCGCGTGAAAATGCAACAAATCCGGGCCGTGCCGGGTCCAGCGCACGCTGACGACATCGATGCGAAGGTCGGTTGGCGGTGGCGAGAAGGTGGGGGCGAGCTCCCGCAGGGCGCGGGCGATGCGATCCAGTTGCTCGTGGGTGACACAGCGTTCGGGGGCGGGGTGGTCAGCACGGGTTTTGACTTCGACGGCGATCCAGCAGCGGCGCCGCCGCACCAGCAGGTCGATCTCGCCGAACCGTGTGCGAAGGTTGCGGGCGACCACACGGTACCCTGCGGCGGTGAGTGCCGCCGCGGCGAGCGCTTCGCCGTCGGCTCCCGATCGGCGCGTTGCCGGTTCAGGACTTGGGCGAGTCGGTTGCGGCCGGGTCATCGCGTTCCACCCTGGCGATGGCCACGCGATCGAAGGTCATGTTCACCGCGTCGACGCGCAGGACCACCGTCTTCTCGGTCAGGCGGACGACCGTGCCGTGCATGCCGCCCAGCGTGACGACGCGGTCGCCCTGCTTGACCGAGGACAGCAGCGTCTGCTGCTCCTTCTTCCGCTTCTGCTCGGGGCGCAGCACCATGAAGTACATCAGCGCCAGCATCGCCGGGATCATGAACATCATCTGGCCGCCACAAGGATCCTGCGGCTGCTGGCCGGTCGGCGCCGTGCCGGGGGCGACGGTGCCGGTCGCGCCGGTGGAGGAGCCGGCCGTCGCGGGCACCGGGGTGTCCGGCGCGGCCTTCGGCTCCTGGATGCCGGGCAGCGCGAGGGTGGTCAGCGGGATCGTGAATGTCGGCGTCGTCTGCATCGAGAACGGTCAGGTCGGCGAAAAGGGGCGAGGAGTATAGGCAGGGCCCCGGTTGCGTTGCACGCAATGCCCGGCATCCTCTCCGCCCCCGCGCCTGTCGGGGGCCTTCGATGCGAGTACTCGTCGCGATGTCCGGTGGTGTCGACAGCAGCGTGGCCGCGCTGCTGCTGCAGCGTGCCGGCCATGAGCTGGTGTCGGTGTTCATGCGCAATGGCGTGGCCGGCAAGTCGGCACAGGAGAAGTCGTGTTGCTCGGCGAGCGATGCGCGGGATGCGGCGGTGGTGGCGGATCGGTTGGGCATGCCGTTCTATGCAGTGGACTACGCGGCGGAGTTCGGCGCCCTGATGGACCACTTCGCAGCGGAGTACCGTCGCGGGCGAACACCGAACCCCTGTGTGCTGTGCAACCAGCAGTTGAAGTTCGGACAGCTTTTCCGGGTCGCTGACGATGTTGGTGCAGACGCGGTCGCGACCGGCCACTACGCGCGGGTCGTCGATGGCGAACTGCGGCTGGCCAGGGATGCGAACAAGGACCAGACCTACTACCTGTTCGGCATCGAGCGAGCGGCGTTGGCGCGCACGCTGTTCCCGCTCGGCGAGTTGACGAAGCCCGAAGTGCGCGCGCTGGCGAACGAAGCCGGGCTCGTGACGGCCGAGAAGCCCGAGTCGATGGAGATCTGCTTCGTGACGAGCGGCGACTACCGCGACGTCGTGCGCGCGCGCGGGGGCGGTGGCACGCCCGGGCGGTTCGTGGCGCGCGACGGCCGGGTGCTCGGCCAGCACGACGGCGTCGATGGGTTCACGATCGGCCAACGCAAGGGCCTGCCGGCGCTCGGCACGCCGCACTTCGTGGTGTCGATCGACGCCGCGAGCGGTGACGTCACGCTGGTGCCGCGCGACGGCATGTCGGCCAACGCGATGGCGGTGGCCGGCGTGCACTGGCTCGTCGATGCGCCGCGCGATGGCCAGCCCGTCAGTGCGCACGTGAAGGTGCGGGCCCGCCACGCGGCGGTGCCGGCGGTCATCACCGCGCACGGAACCCATGCGCGGGTCGAGTTCGTGCAGCCGGTCACGGCGATCACGCCGGGGCAGGCAGCCGTCTTCTACGACGGCGACCGCGTTCTCGGCGGTGCTTGGATCGACGGCGCGGAGTAGGGCAAGGCCACTCGACGCGCCG
>CAMAUH010000122.1 GCA_945861365.1 Candidatus Kuenenia stuttgartensis | reverse complement strand
GGCGTCTGGCCAGGACTCGGGCTCGGCGGCGACGCGGTCGCGTGGCT
This sequence comes from Candidatus Kuenenia stuttgartensis, assembly GCA_945861365.1. Lineage (GTDB taxonomy): Bacteria > Planctomycetota > UBA1135 > UBA1135 > UBA2386 > UBA2386. Next base: position 9,870 of record CAMAUH010000122.1, on the reverse strand, counting down.
GGTGCGCGGCAGCAGCGTGGCGCTGGTCGCCGGCCTCGCGGTCACCGCGTGGCGTGGGCGGCATGCGCCGCGCGCGCGGCTGTGGTTGATCGCGGCGACGTTCGTGCTGACGCTGCTGCTGAGTCCGTTGAGCTGGAAGGGCCACCACGTCGCACTGCTGCCGGTCGTGCTGCTGCTGCTCGAACGCGCGGTCGCGACACGTTCCCGCGCGGTGATCGCGGCGCTGGCTGGCTGGTGGCTGTGCTGCTCGCTGCCCGGCGGCGACCTGGTCGGCGACGCGATGGACGAGTGGCTGAACAGCGTCTACGTCGTCACGCTGTGGGACGTCGCGCTGCTGCTGATGGCGCTGCGGCTCGCGAACTCAGCGGCGCGCGAACACCGCGATGCCGCGCCGTTCGGCGAGCTCGCGCAGTGACGCGGGCAGCTCGACACGAACGAACGCTTCGGTGAGGCCTTGCTGCAGCTCGTCGAACTGGCCGCGCTTGCTGCCGATGCTGAGCACGACGTGGCGCACGTCCGGTGCGTTCGCCTGCGCGAGCAGCTGGACAGCCGTGAAATGCCGCGGCGCGGGCGGGCGGTGGCCCGCGAACCACGCGATGCGCGGCAGGTCGGTGACGAGCTCTTGGCCCTGCAGCTGCGGTGCCAGCCAGCGCCCGACCGCGGCTTCGGCGGCGCGGTCGGCCCCCACGCCGCCGGTGCGGCCGAGCAACACGCCGAGCAGCACGGAACCGCCGAGTGCCACGTGGCGCCATCGCGGCGACCAACCGGCCAGCACCGCCCCGGCGAGCGGGTAGACGGCATTGGCGCACGACACGAAGAAGCGCCGCCGCGCGACGAACGTCGCCACCACCGCGATCTGCAGCAGCACCTGCCACATGGCCGGCCGTTGCACGGCAGGCAGCCGGCGCGTCGCCGCGCGCACCAGCAGCAGCGCCGCGAGCGCGTAGGCCTCGAGCAGCAGGCCCGGCGTGCGCAGCAGGTGCACGAGCACCATGCCGCGATCGGGCAGGTCGTCGCGCTGTTCGTGGAACGCCAGCAGCGGCAGCACATCGAACCCGTGTCCGGCCGCCGCGCGAGCGCAGGCCAGCAGCAGCACACTGCCGCCGAGCGGCAGCAGCGCCCGCCACGCGCGCCACGGCTGCAGGCACACGAACGACGCCGCGAGCAGCGACCCTTCCGGCCGGATCGCGAACGCCACGGCGGCAGCCGTTCCCACCGACCACCAGCGCTGCTGCGTGCCCCACCACGCCCCCCACGCCATGACCAGCACGAACGCGGGCTCGCTGTAGGCCTCGGCGGCGAGGCGCGGCAGCAGCGGCGACGCCGCGAACAGCACCACCGTCGGCCATGCGGCACCGGGCGCGAACGCCGCCCCGAGGCGCGCGAGCGGCCACACGGTGGCGGCGAGCGCCAGCGCGCCGAGCGCTTGCGCGAGGCGTTCGGGATCGGCGCCGAGTGCCATGCCGGGCGCCAGCAGCAGCGGGTAGCCGGGCGGGAACACGCTCGACAGCGCTGCCCGGAACTCGCCGGCGGCGAACTGCTGGGCCATCCACAGGTAGGACACGCCGTCCTCGGACGGCACCGACGTCATTGCCGACAGCACCAGCGCCCACGCCGCGAGCAGGCCGGCGATCAGGCAGCAGGTGCTTCGGCTCATGTCACCGCGCGGCTTCCTTGACGACCGGATTGCGCAGCACGCCGAGCTTCTCGATCTCGACCTCCATCACGTCGCCGGCGACCACGGGACCGACACCTTCCGGCGTGCCCATCGCGATCAGGTCGCCGGGCCGCAGCGTGGTGCAGCGCGACATCGCCGTGAGCGCCTGCTCGATCGAGAACACCATGTCCTTGGTGCGCGCCTGCTGCTTCACCGTGCCGTTGACGCGCATCGTGATCTGCAGGTCGCTCGCGTCGAGTGCATCGGCCGGCACCACGAACGGCCCGAACGGGCAGAACGTGTCGAGCGACTTGCTGCGCAGCCACGGGTACTTCTGGTCGCGGTCGGTGCCCTGCAGCTTGCGCGCGGTGACGTCGTTGCACAGCGTGTAGCCGGCCACCAGCGCGCGCGCGCCGGCGCCATCGACGTACTTGGCGCCCTTGCCGGCCGCGTCGTGGAAGCCGAGCACCAGCGCCAGTTCCGCCTCGTGGTCGACGCGGGTGTCGAGCCAGTGCGGGATCACGACGTCGTCGCCGTGCGCGACCAGCGTGTCCGGCAGCTTGGCGAAGAAGATCGGCTCCGGCGGGGCCTCGGCGCCGAACTCGCGCGCGTGGGCGACGTAGTTCTTGGCGAGGCACAGGATCTTGCCGGGCTGCGCCACCGGCTTCAGGAAGCGCTGGGGCTGCGGGATCGTCGGCGCCTTCGCCATGCGGGCCGCGAGGTCCGCGGCGCGCAACTCACCGCGCGCGAGCAGCGTCGGCACGTCGAGCGGGCCGAGGTCGACGAAGCGCTGCCGCTGCGGATCGACGGCGCCGAGGTGCGCCGCGGGGCCGTGCTGGAAGCGGAACCATGCCGGCATCGCCGGCAGCACCAGCCCAACCTCGCTCACTGGCAGCGCTCCAGCGCCGTCATCGCGTAGCACGTGCACAGCAGCGACATGCCTTCCATCCAGCGATCGTTCTTGTCGTTCAACCAGGTGCCGTCCGGCTGCTGGATGCTCTCGAGGTGGCTGCGCAGCGCCTTCTTCCAGTCGATGGCGGTGACCTTCGCCTCGCCCTTGTCGTCCTTGGTCGACACGTTGACCGTCGCGACCTTGGCCACGTCGAGCGCCTGCGCCAGCACCATGTAGTAGTAGAACAGGCCGGCGTAGCGGGGCTTCTCGCCCATCGCCGGGTCGGTGCCCGGGTTCACCGCGAGCGTCCAGTTGTTCTGGATCCAGTTCACCGCCGCCTGCACGCGCGGGTCGTCACCCTTCACGCCGGCGAGCGTGTACGACTTCAGCAGCGCGTAGGTCATCGAGCCGTAGCTGCGCGGGATCGACGTGCCGTCCGGCTGCACGATGTAGCCGGCGTTGCTGTTGCCGGGGTAGTAGGCGGCACCACCGTCGTCGCCGGGCCGCGCATCGAGCACGACGCCTTCGCGATCCGGGTCCGGCACCTTGCCCTTGAAGTCGTTCACCGACTTCAGGTTCTGGGTGCGCTGCAGGAACACCAGCGCCTTCTGGAACGCCTCGTGATCGGCGGGCAGCCCGCTCTGGCGCAGCGCGTCGAGCGAGAAGTGCAGGTTGCTGAGGTCGCCGCGCTGGCTGCTGCCGTAGCCGATCGAGCCGTAGTCGCGGTCACCGCTGGAGTACGACGGCGAGCTGCTCTCGCTGTTCTGGAAAGCCAGGATCGCGCGCTGCGCCTTCTTCAGCGCGTCCTTGGTCACCGGGTCGCCCCACTTGTGCAGCGCGCCGACGACGACGCAGGTCGTGTAGTTCGGCACGCGCTCGCCGAAGGTGCCGTCCTCGTTCTGATTGCCGAGCAGCCAGCGCAGGCCCTTCTCGATCGTCGCCTGCTCGTCGGCCGAACGGGCGGCCTTCGGCTTGCTCTGCAGGGCCATCAAGCCGAAGCCGGTCAGCGCCGGATCCGGGAACGACTTGCCGCCCATCGCGACGCTGAACACGCCGTCCTTCTGCTGGCCCATCAGCCACGCGAACGCCTTCTGCTGGCCGGGCGACCACGCGGCCGCGGCAGCGACCTGCGGATCCTGCGCCTTGTCGAGCGCCTTGTTGGCCTGCTGGCAGGCGACCAGTTGCAGCAGCGCATCGGCACCGGCAGGGACGTCGATGCTGCTCGGCGCGACCAGCCATGCCGCGACCTGCTTGCCGGCATCGGCGCCGAGGTGCTGCGGGAAGACGTCGGCGCGCACCTGCTCGAGCACCTTCGCCACGTGCTGGCCGAAGGACGGCTGCGCGCCACCGTGTGCCTCGAGCCACTTCTGCGCCTGCTCGACCTCGGTCGCGAACTGCTGGCCATCGATCGGCAGCAGCGTCAGCGTCTCGACGACCCACGCCGTGGTCTCGGCATCCCCGAAGCTGCCGTCCTGCTTGCGCTGGCGGAACAGGAACTCGAGCGAGCGGGTCGCGACCGGCGTGTCGTTCGGCACGTAGTAGCGCCGGTGGCACTTCGCCATCGCGGCGAGGATCTTCGCGGTCGCCAGCACCGAGTCGCCGCCGATCGCCGGCGAGCCCTTGGCGCGCGCGGTGTCGGTCAGCAGGTCGACCAGTTCGTCGACCTCGCTCTTCCAGATCGTGCCCTTCTTCCGCTGCGGGGCTTCGTGCCCCTGCGCGGAGAGGACCAGAGGCGAGAACGCGAACAGACCGATGGCAGCGAAGAGGAGGTTGCGCATACGCGAAGGGAGCAAGGTAGAACCGGCCGGCTGGGCGTTCCAAACGGAAACTCTGCCCGCGGGTTCAGTGTCGCCGCCACGGCAACGGATCGATAGCACCCTCGCGATCCTGAGCTATCCTTCGCCGCCCCGCATGTTCCAGCAACGGACCGTCTCGCTCGTGATCCCCGCGTACAACGAGGAGGAGACGATCCAAGGCGTCGTGGAGGAGTTCAAGAAGGAGCCCCACCTCGACGAGATCCTCGTCGTCGACAACAACTGCAAGGACCGCACGGCGGCCTTGGCTGCCGCGGCCGGCGCCCGCGTGATCGCCGAGTCCAAGCCGGGTTACGGCTCGGCGCTGTTGGCGGGCATGAGTGCCGCGAAGGGCGACATCCTGGTGCTGGTCGAAGCCGATGGCAGCTTCCGCGCGCGCGACGTCGTCAAGCTGCTCGTCTACCTGGACGACGCCGGCATGGTCATGGGCACGCGCACGACCAAGCAGATGGTCGAGCAGGGCGCCAACATGCGCTTCCTGCTGCGCTGGGGGAACGTGTTCATGGCGAAGTTCCTGCAGGTGTGCTGGATGCGGCCGGCGGAACCACGCTTCACCGACGTCGGCTGCACCTTCCGGGCGCTGTCGCGCGAGACGTTCCTGAAGATCAAGCCGCGCTTGTCGGAACGTGGCCCGGCCTTCTCGCCGGAGATGATGTGCGCGGCGCTGCAGGAACGCTGCCGCATCATCGAAGTGCCGGTGACCTACAGCCAGCGCATGGGCGGCGAGTCGAAGCACTCGGACACGTTCAGCCGCCAGGCGCGCACCGCGTGGAAGATGTTCCGCACCATCTGCCGCAAGCGCTTCCTCGAACGCTCGGTCGCGACCCCGGCGGCCCCGCGATGAGCGCCTCCACCGCAGCCGCGGAAGTCGCGAAGTGCCAGCTGTGTGGCAGCGCCGAGCGCACGACGAAGTTCCAGGACGGGCCGGTGCGCGTCGTCACGTGCACGGGCTGCGGCCTCGTCTACGTGACCCCGCGACTGCAGGGCCAGGCGCTGCTCGACGTCTACGACGCCGGCTACTGGAAGAGCTCGAATCCGAAGCAACGCGGCTACGCCGACTACGCGCGCGAAGCGGCGCTGTACCTGAAGACCTACCGCAAGCGCTGGGCGCTGGTGCAGCAATGGCTGCCAGCGCGTGGCCGCATCCTCGACCTCGGCTGCGCGGCGGGCTACTTCCTGCGCGTGGCGCAGGAACACGGCCACGACGTGCACGGCATCGAGATGTCGGCGGCGATCGCCGGCGAAGCGGTGCAGGCGCTCGGCGCCGACCGCGTGCACATCGGCACGCTGGAAGAGGGCATCGCCGCGAAGGGCCACGCCGACGGCACGTTCGACCTGATCACGCTGTGGGATGTCGTCGAGCACATCCCCGAGCCGCAGCCGGTGCTGCGCCGCCTGCGTGCGCTGCTCAAGCCCGGCGGCAAGCTGCTGCTGGAGACGCAGAACGTCGCCTCGCGCTGGGCCAATTGGCTGGGCCCGCGCTGGCACCACTACAAGCACGACGAGCACCTCTACCACTTCACGCCGGCGACGCTGACGCGCCTGCTCGGGGACTGCGGCTTCCACGTCGAGACGGTCGGTGCTGCCTACGCGGGCAAGTACGTGTCGTTCGGCTTCCTGGCCGAACGGGCGGCGCGGCTGGGTTCGATCGCGGGCCTGCTGGCAAAACCGCTGGGATTGCTGCGCAGCTGCAACCTCTACGTGAACCCCCACGACGAGATCATCGTCGTGGCCGCGCCGAAGTGAGCGCCCCAGCTTGATGAGGCTGCTTGATGAGGCAGCGCGGTGAGCCCGCGCGCGTGACGGCCAGCGCGCGGGCGAGCTCAGCTCCAGATCAGCCGGGCTTCTTGTCGTCGGCCGGCTTCTTGTCCTCCACCGGCTTCTTGTCGTCCGCGGACTTGTCCATGCGCTGCTCACCAGCCGGACGCTTCAGTTCGTAACGCAGCTCGATCGCCTCGCGCGTGAACGCACGCTGGTAGGCACCGACCGCCTGCTGCGTCGCGAACGTGTACATGCCGTCGCCAGTGCGCAGGGACTCGAAGTCGCGGCGCGTCAGGTCGGCATCGCCCACCGGCTCCACCTTGGTGCACACGGCCACGTGGTAGCGGCGCTGCGCCATGTCCTGCAGCACGTCCGTCGCGTCGCCTTCCTTCAGCGACGTCTGCGAGGACCACAGGTAGACGACGGTCGGGTCGTAGCGCTTGTCGAAGCGCGGCTGGCGCTGCAGGTCGCGCGGGAACGGACCGACGTCGGCGACCACGAACCCCGCTTCGGCAGCGGCGGCGTCGAGCACGTCCTTGTAGTGCTTCTTGGCTTCGGTCGCGATCTCCTGCTCGATCGCCTTCTTCACCTCGGCGGTGAAGACCTCGCGCATCTGGGTCAGGGTGCCAAGGCGCGCCTTGCTGGACTCCAGCTTGCGCCGCCACGGTGCCGCGGCGTTCTCGCCGAGCCCCGGTCGCGCGAGCACCTTCTCGGCTTCGGCGATCTCCTTGGTCAGGTTCTCCTCGAACTCCTTGGCCTTCTGGTCGACGCGCTCCTGCTGCTTGCCTTCGAGTTCGGTGACCTTCTCGGGCATCTTGGCCTTCGCCAGGCGCAGCAGCGCCTCTTCCATCAGCTTCTTCTTCTCTTCGCCCTGCTTCTTCGCCTGCTCGGTCCAGTAGGCGCCTTCGGCCAGCGGCTTGATCTTGTCCTTGGGCTTCAACGGCTGGCGCTCGAGCGCACTGGCCTGGTAGCCGAGGATCGCCTTCGAAGTGCGACCAGGCGCGAACGAGAGGTCGCCGACACCCTGCAGGTTGGTGCCCTGCATCGACAGCGGCCACTTGCCGAGGTCGAGGCCCAGGGCATCGAGATCCTTCAGCTCGTCGGCATTCTTCGTACCGGTCATCGCCTTCTGCACGATGCCCTTCTTGTCCTTGGTCAGCTCAGCGAACTTGCCGACGAAGTCGAAGTTGGAGCGGGCTGCCGTCATCGCATCCTGCGCCGCGGTGACCGCGGCCTTCTTCGACGGCACCACGGCCTGCGCCGCGAACGAGTCTTCCTTGAGCTTGTCGGCGTCCTTGCGGAGTTGGGCGACCGCGTCCTTCAACGCCTGGTCGTCGGGCTTCTGCGCCAGCTCGGCTTCCTTGGCCGTCAGCTCCTTCTGCTTCACCTGCGCCTGCTGGTCGAGCTCCTGGATGGAGTTCTGGGCGACGCCGACTTCCGTCTGCGCGCGCGTCAGTTCCTCGTTCGGGGCCTTCATCGCCTCGGTCTGCTGCTCGCGCAGCTTGGCGAGGATCTGGTTCATGACCTGCTCGGCCTGCACGAGGCGCGTCAGCTCGGCCTTGACCGCGGCATCGTCGAACGGCTTCCACTGCTTGTCGCCCTCGAGCTTGAAGCGTGCATCCTTCTCCTGCTCGTAGTAGCCCTTCAGCTGGTCGTCGCCGACCGTGAAGTCCTTCAGGAAGGTGTCCTTCCACTGCTCGGGATCGAACTGGTCCGCAGCGAGCAGGATGCCACCGAAGCGCAGTTCGGCGCGCGGCAGATCGAAGATGCCGATGCGCGACTTCTCCGCGTCGGACTTGCCGTCGAGCCACTTCTGCAGGTCGTCGTCGCTGAGCGTCGCCGCCGCCTTCAGCGTCTCCTCCAGCTTCTTCTCGTCGAGCGTGGCGACGCGAAGGGTGTCCTTCTCGCGATCGCTCTTCAACTGGTAGAGCACGCGCGCGTCGGTCGAATCGACCGCCAGCGTCTGCAGCCGCACCAGCATGCCGATGCGCATGGCTTCGGCCATCAGGTCGCGATAGGCCGCGAGCGACGGGAAGCTCATGTTGCTGGCGAGCTTGGCGGCGGACGGCGCCTTGACCATCTCACGCAGGGCCTCGATCGCACGATCGACCTCGATCATCGAGGGCTCGATGCCTTCGGTGATCGCCGCGCGGCGCAACACCGCGAGCACGTCGCCGAGTTCGGAACGCGCTCCGTCGCCAGCGCTGATCGGCGGCAGCACGCCATACGGGATCGCCAGGCCATGGTTGTTGGCGAGCAGGCTGCCGTAGTCGTAGTCGCGCCGCTCCAACTCGATGCGTTGGCCGTTGACAACGATGGTCGGCATCGGCGTCGGCGGCGTGAACCACTCGTTCACCACCTGCGTCACCGCGCCGGTGATCGAGAACGTCAGCAGCGTGAACAGGCCGGCCGAGTAGAGGATCTTCTTCTGGTGGCGACGGAAGAAGCCATACACACCGCTCAGCTCGTCGTAGTGAGCGTCAGGTGGCGGAGGCGTGGGGGTGGTCGGAACCGACGGTTGGGCGGGAGTCATCGCCATGGAGGGGTGCAGAAGATACCGAGCGGGCCCGGGCGGGGGATTCGTTTGTTGCGGCGAAAGCGCGCCGCGCGCGCATCAACGCGTAGGAGTGGCGATGGCTTCCGCACTGACGAGGATCGGGAAGCCATCCTGGATCGGATAGAGCCACGTCGAATCCGCGGTCACCAATGCGTCCGCCCATGGCGTCGACACCTTGGCACCACCGCGATTGCTGGCCGCCCCCCCGCGAATGGCGCGGTTGACGGCCTCCAGCTCGGTTGGAGATGCCTGCCGCAATGGCTGGCGCGAAGCTGGACAGACGAGCAGGCGGAGGAAGTTCGGATCGATCATCGACGTGCCTCGCGATCTTTGGTGAGGGCGGCAGGGGTCGAACCTGCGACCTACGGCTTAAAAGGCCGCTGCTCTACCGGCTGAGCTACGCCCCCGTTCACGGGGGCAAGGATGAAACCGCCTATGCCCGCGCCGCGCAAGGGCGCCTGGGGCCCGCGGCACAGGATCGCGGCGTCGGCGCGACCCTCACTCTTCGAGGATCTCCTTCGATTTGGCGCGGAACGACTCGTCGAGCCGCTGCTCGACCGCCTTCAGCTCCTTGTCGACGGCCTCGTGCGCCTTCTTGCACTGGTCCTCGGTCATCTTGCCGTCCTTCTTCATCTGGTCGGCCAGCTTGTTGGCATCCCGCCGCTCGTTGCGCAACGCGACGCGGTTCTGCTCGACCAGATCCTTGACCTTCGCCACCAGCTTCTGGCGCTGCTCGCCGGACAGTGGCGGCATCGACAACCGCAGCATCTTGCCGTCGCTCTGCGGGTTGAGGCCGAGGTCGGACTTGTGGATCGCCTTCTCGATGTCCTTGACGACCTGCGACGAGCCGTCGAACGGCTTGATCAGCAGCTGGCGCGGCTCCGGCACCGAGATGTGGGCGATCTGCATCAGCGGCGTCGGCGTGCCGTAGTAGTCGACCCGGATCGTGTCGACCAAGGTCGGCGAAGCGCGGCCGGTGCGGATGCTGCCCAGCTGCTCCTTCATGTGCTTGATCGTCTTGTCGGTCTTCTGCTTCAGGTCGGTCAGGATCGATGCGTAGGGTTCCATGGTTCCTCGTGCGCGCGCGGCGTCGGCGCACTGTAGCGAACGGGCGCGATCACCTGAACAACGCAGACCGGGTCCGGCGAACTCAGGCAGCCGGGATCGGAAGGCCCCCGATCAGAAGACA
>CAMAUH010000121.1 GCA_945861365.1 Candidatus Kuenenia stuttgartensis | reverse complement strand
AAGGCCACCGAGAACGACTCCTGCACGAGCCGCGGCAGCACCACCGCGTCGTCGCCATCGAACCGCAGCGCCTGGCCGCGATGGCCGTCGACCTGCACCACCTGCCCCTCGACCACGCCATGGCGTTGGCCGACGTCGTCCAGCAGCCGCTCGCTGCTACCACGGTCCCCGGTGTAGCTGGCGACCAGCGCCGCCCGCGCGCGCTCCAGGCGCTCGCGCTGCTCCGCGGCGCCGAGCGCCTCCCAGGCCGCCGCCAGCCGCGTCTTCAGCTGGTCGCGCGCGACCTCGCGCGTCGCCGTGAAGGTCGCCAGCTCGGCGTCGAAGCGCTGCCGCGCACCGTCGGCCGGCACCGCGTGGGCCTGCAAGTCGTACGGCTTGATGTTCTCGAAGAACGCCAGGAAGCCGTGGTACTCCTGCTGGCTCAGCGGGTCCTTCTTGTGGTCGTGGCAGCGCGCGCAGCCCATCGACACCGCGAGGAACGCGCGCGCCGTGGTGTCGGCCATGCCGTCGAGGTCGTCGTAGCGATGCTGCTCGCGATCGGAGGGCTCGTCGTCCCAGATGCCGAGGCGGTAGTAGCCGGTCGCCGTGAGGTCGGCGACCTTCGGGTCGGGCAGTTCATCGCCGGCCAGTTGCTTGCTGACGAACTCGCCCCACGGCAGGTCGGCGTTGATCGCATCGACGACCCAGTCGCGGTAGCGCCACACCTCCGGCTTCTTGCGGTCACGTTCGTAGCCGTCGGTCTCCGCGTAGCGCACCACGTCGAGCCAGTGCTGGGCCCACTTGACGCCGTGCTGCGGCGACGCGAGCAGCCGCTCGACGACCTTGTCGTAGGCATCGGGCGAGGTGTCGGCGACGAACGCCGCGATCTCGGCGGCGGTCGGCGGCAGGCCGGTCAGGTCGTAGGTGACGCGGCGCAGCAGCGTGTGGCGATCGGCCTCGGGTGCTGGCCGGAAGCCGCGCGCGCGCAGGCCGTCTAGCACGAACGCGTCGACCGCGTTCTTGACCCACGGATCGCCGGCCGCCGGCACGGCCGGGCGCTGCAGCGGCTGGTGCGACCACCATGGCGATTGCTGCGCCGCCAACGGCAACGACGCGAGCGACGCGAGAACGCAGCGGATCGGGAATGAGGCCATGCGCGGGATGCGCAGGAGACGAGGCCCCGACGGATCCGTCAAGGTGGCTCATCCGACGGCCACACACCCCGGTCGACGCCGCTTCCGCGGCGACGCGGGGCGCGGCGTTCAAGGCTTCGCGGCGGTCGCGGCGGCGGCCTTCACCTCGGCGTCGCCGATCAGGCGCTCGAGCGCGACGATGCGCGGATTGCGGGACTCGGCACCGGCAGCCAGGGCGCGGAGCAGGCTGGCGCGCGCCTTCTCGACATGGCCGTTGGCGAGTTCGGCGTAGGCGAGGTTGGCGTGCAGCTCCGGCGGCGCCATCGGGTCAGCGCTGGCGCGCATCAGCTCGCGGGCCTCGGCCGCTTCGCCGAGCAGCATCATCGCGGCGCCGAGGTTGGCCGCCGTCATCGACGACTGGGCCTTCTCGTGCGCACGCAGGAAGTAGCGTTTGGCCGCGTAGGCGGCGCCGGCATCGAGTTCGAGCGAACCGCGCGCCGTCAACGTGACGACGTCATCGACACCCAGATCGACGGCGCGGTCGAGCAGCGTGCGCGCCCGCGACCGATCGCCGTAGCGCTGATGCAGCAGGCCGGCGGCAACCAGCGCCTCGCGGCGATCGGGCTCGAGGGCCAGCGCCTGTTCGATCGCCTTCAGTGCCCCGCGCGGGTCGTTCTTTGCCAGCAGGCCCTCGGCACGCACCAGCCAGTGCCCCGCCAGACCCTTGCGGGTCACGGTCGTGCCGCGGTCCGCCGGCAGCGGCTGCGGCGCCGGCACGGGCACCCGGATGTCGGGACTCATGGCCGCCTGGGCTTGGCCCTGCGCCGAACCGCCGCTCCAGTCCTCGGGCCGATAGCCGTCGAGATGGATCGAGTTCCATTGGAACTCCTCCCGCAGGTGCACGAGGCGGTGCGAGCCACGCGCGACCTCTTCGGCGATCCAGGTCTCGTCGAGCACGCGCGGCACCAGCAGGATCATCAGTTCGACCTCGTCGCTCTCCTGCACCGTGCTGGAGAACAGCTGGCCGAGCCACGGGATGTCCATCAGGAACGGGATGCCCTGCACGGTCTCGTTCTTGCGCGTGCTGCGCAGACCGCCGAGCGCCACCGCCTGGCCGTCGGCGACGCGCACCGTGGTGGTCGTCTGCCGCTCGCTGATGACGGGGACCTGCACGAAGCCGTCCGGCGTCACCGCGGTGCCGATCTTCTCGCGCACCGACGGCGTGATCGACACCGACAGCAGCCCGTCCTCGCCGATCAGCGGGCGCACCTGCAGCACCACGCCGGCGGTCGCGAACTCGACCGAGTACTGCGTCTGCGCGACGCCCTGCGTCGTGATGATGTTGCGGACGATGTACGGCAGCTGGTCGGTCACGCCGATCGTCGCGGTCTGGTTGTTCAGCGTCGACACGCGCGGATTGCTCAGCACGCGCACCTGGCCCTGCGACTGCAGCGCATCGACGACGACGGCCCAGTTGCCGCCATCGAGGATGCCGAACTTGAACGCGGTGCCGCCGGAGGCCGCGGTCTGCGACACGAAGCTGCCGCCTTCGGCGAGGCCCGTGCGCGCCGAGTTGAACAGACCCGGCAGCATCGACCAGTTGATGCCCATCTGGTGCTGCCGGTTCAGCCGCACCTCGAGCACGCGGGCCTCCAGCGAGACCTGCCGGTTGGCGCGATCCAGCGTGGTGTCGACGATCTCGCGCAAGCGCCGCACGCCACTCGGCCGCGCCTGCACGTGGATCGCCGAGGCGACGCGGTTGAGCACGTAGGTCGCGCCTTCCCCGAGCACCTCGGGCAGCTTTTGTTCGATCTCATCCCAGAAGTTCGCGCTGCCGCCGCCACTGCTCCCCGACGCGCCGGCGTTGCCCGACGAGCCGCCCCCCCCCGAAGAGCCGCTGTTGCCGGACGCTCCGCTGTTGCCGGCCGCACCTCCGGCATCGCCGGCGGTGCGATCCATCAGGTCGACCAGGATCGTGTCCTTCACGGTGTTGCGCACACGCAAGAAGCTGCCGTCCCACTCGTAGCCGAGATCGAGGCTCTCGAGCAGCGCTTCGAACGCTTCCTCGACCGTCGACTTCTTGATGTCGAACGTGCACTCGACCGCCTGCACGGACGGATCGAGCACCAGGTTGATGTCCGAGTCCTTGAAGAGGGCGAGCAGCACATCGCCCACCGGCGTCGCGCGCGCCTGCAGAGCGTCCATCGCGCGCGCCTCCGGCGCCTCCTGTACGTGCAGCGGCGGCAACGGCACGACCAGCATCGGTTGGAACACCGGCGGTGCAGCACCTTCCTCGTGGTCGAGACGCGGCGGCGAGGCGCCGCCCGAAGTGGCACAAGCGGTGGCCGCGACCATGGCGGCGATGCCCGCAAGATTGTGGAGGATCGACTTCATTGTTCCCGTTCCTTCGTGTCGCTGCCGGCCTTCGTGTCGGTGCCGGCCTTGGTGTCGCTGCCGGACTCGCCATCCTTGCCATCCGCATCGGCGCCGACGGCAGTCGGCTCGGCGGCGTCGCTGTTCTTCGCTTCGTTCTTGCGCATGCCCCGTTCGTGGCGGAACTCGCGCGGAGCGGCATCTTCGAGGTCGTACGTGAGCTTGCGGCCGCTCCATTCCAACGTGACCGTGCCCGCTTCGATCGAGGTGACCGTGCCGGTCGCGATCGCGTCGCCGACGCCGATCACCTTGCCGCCGAGCACGGCGCGGCGCGCATCGCGACTGACCATGACGACCCCGAGCCGCAGCAGCGGCGGATCCTCACCGACCCAGCGCCCGGCCGGGGCCTCGCCCGGTGCTCCCGAGGTGGGCCCGGTCCACGACGACGGATACTCGAAGGCGACGAACGCCTGCCGCACCTCGCCGCCGCGCACGTAGGAGCCGTGCTCCGCCAGCAGGTCGATCCACCGCGTGCCGGCCTCGACGGCCTGCTCATCGGTCGCCGGCAGTTCGTCGGGATTCGCGTCGGCGAGGACGCCGGACACGTGACCGACCACCGCCTGGATCCCGCCCCCGAGAATCGACCTGCCGACCACGCCCATGCTGCCGAGCAGCAGCAGTGCGGCGAACAGCGGGCTGATGCCCTTCTTGGCCTTTTGCTTTTTCTTCCTCATCGCGCACCTCCGCGGTGGTACGTCGCGAGCCCGAGATCGAACGCGATCAGGTCGTCACCGCCCGGCATGAACCTGCCGCTCTCGACGATGATCAGGCGCGCGTGCTGCTCGATCGCCGCGAGGAACTCGCAGACCTGCACCGGCGTGCCGTGGCCCGACAACTGGAAGGTCTGCTTGCCGGCGACGTTCGAGGTCGCGGCCTTGATCGCATCGAACGTGACATGGGCATCGATGCCGGCCGCATTGACGGCCTCCATCGTCGCCGCGACGTCGGGGCCATCCAGCAGATGCCAGCGCGACGGCGCAGGCGCTTCGACCTTCCCCTCGACGCGCCGCTCCTCCTGGGCCTCCAGTTGCCGCTGCAATGCGGCGGCCTGCTGCCGCTCGGACTCGAGCGTCTTGCCGGCATCCACGCGCGCCAGATGCGCCACACCGGCGGCACCGAACTGCAACACCGTCGCGACGACGATCAGCAGCGCCCACACCGTCCTCTTGTCGAAGGCCTTCATCCGTTCCTCCACTTCATGCCGAGCCGGAACTTGAAGCAGTTCTTCAAGCGCGGCACCTCGGTGATCTCCTCGTCGCCGCCCGCCAGCACGTACGGGATGTCGGCGAGCTGCCGCGAGAAGCGGGCGATCGCCTTCAACGCGTCCTGCCGCGAGTCGCCCTGCACGATGCCAGTGATGACGATGCGGTCGGTGCTGGCGAACTTCATGTCCTCGACATGCAGCTCCGTGTCGGCGCAGTTGCTGACGTCGGCGAGCAGCTTGCTGATCGGGCGACGCATCGACAGCGCACCCACGAGGAGCTCGTCGTCGCCGCTGGGCCCTTGCGCCGTCTGCGGCAGCCCCTCTGCCGACAGGCGGCCGCTCAGTTCCCGGGCCTCGACAGCCACCTCCTCACGTGCGTCGCGAACCTGCATCCATCCCGCCCCGTCGACGACCGCGCTCCACGAACCGGCGAGCCCGGCGACGAACATCGCCGCCAGCCCGGCGATGCGCGACATCGGCACCGGCAGCGAGAACGTCGGCTCGTCCAGAAGCGACGGCAGCGACTGGCCATCGCACAGCCGCGCCAACAGCATCGCGACGCCGATGCTCGGCGGCGCTTGGCCCGCATCCACCGGCACCGGCGACGACGCTCGCACCACCGCCTTCAGATCGTCACCGCGCAGCGACGGCAGCATGTCGTCGTCGACCTGCACGCGCGCGCCGAGCACCAGGGTTCCCGGCATCGGCTGGTTGGTCTCGCGTAGCCATTCGAACGTGCGCGGCAGCTCCATCGTCAGCTGGGCAGCCAGTGCCGTGGCGTTGCCGTCACCGCCACCACCGATCAGGAAGCGGCGCACCTGCATCGGGCTCTGCCCGTCGCACAGCACGAAGCGCGCGCGACCGCCGTTGCACTCGAGCACCGCGACGGGCCCGCCATCACTCGAGGCGGCGGCCAAGGCATGGCAGGCCTCCATCGAATAGAGCCCCAGCACCTGGAGGTCGTTGGCAGTGAAGGCCTCGCGCATGGCCTCCCAGACGTTGCGCGCGATGGCGGTGGCACCGACCACGACCCTGCCGTGCGGCAGCCGCCGGACCAGCCGTGTCGAGACCAGGGTATCGGCGGGGCTCTGCATGCCGGTCACGCGCAGGGCTTCGCGCACGACGAACTTGATCGCGTCCGGCACCGACAACTTCGGCACCGTGGCCAGGAAGTGCTGCATGCGGCGCTCGCCGAGCACGACGTGCACGCCGGTCACGCCCTGCAGCACGTCCCGGTCGATCGAACGCAGCGCGCTGCCGAGCGACTCGCGGCCGAGGTCGGTCAGCGGCACGCGCAGCGAATGCACCACGCGGATCGTGGCGCCGTCGCGCCCGCCGACGACGACGTTCAGCCCGCCTTCTTCCAGTTCGAGGATCGCGATGGTCTGCATGGTCGTTCAGAGGGTGATGTCGTCGGCGTTGCCGGCGACGCGATCGGGTCCGGAGCTGGCGAGGGTGTGGGTCGTCTCGTCCCACGTGAAGGTCTGGCCGAAGCCGTCGCGGTCGAACGGGGCGGGCATGCCCGCCGCGGCGCGCACGGTCGGCCAGGTCCCGATGACGGAGCCGCCCGACTCGATGTGGTCGGCCAGCAGCTCGACGATCAGGCGCAGTCGCTGCCACGTGCGCTTGAGCCCGGGCGTCGCCGCGTACACGCGCACGACGAACTCCTCGGCCGCGAAGCCGTTGTCGACGCCGTTCTCGCCGCGGCTGTAGACGGTGGCGATGTTGTTGACCGCGTCGATGACGTAGCGGTAGCCCTGGCCGGCACCGAACGGATCCTCGATCACGGTGTCCTTCACGCCGGGTTGCAGGTGCACGCCGAAGAATCCGGTGCTGTTCAATGCCACGGGGAACGCGGCGTTGTCGTACCAGTACGACTCCAGCGCGGTGGCGATGTCCGTCAGCTCGCGCCGCGCTTCCTGCCGGCGATCGGCCTGCACGACGGCGCCTGCCAATGGCATCGCGGTGCCGACCAGCAGGCCGAGCACCGCGAGCACGATGATCATCTCGATCAACGTGAAGCCGTGCTGGGCGCGCAGAACCGGGTGTTCACATGTCGTCATTGGTTCCTCCCACGCGGTCGTTGCCGGCGGCGCAGAAGCCGACCGTGGCGTGCCGCAACAATGGGCGCCTTGCGCCGTCGACGCAGGCGCTGTCGGCAGCACCGATCGCCGTCGCCAGACCGCCGGCCCCCGTCAGCGCGACCGGCAACGCCGGCAGCGAGTGCAGCGCGACCAGGTCGGTGATGGTCGTGCCAGCGGTGACGAGTCGCGCCGCCAGCGTCGGCAGCGTCGCCGCGTCGGCGCCGAGCCAGCGCCGCTGCGCGATCGCGAAGTCGCGCATCGCCGCACGCATGCTGGCCTGTTCGGCCGCCGACATGGTGCCGGCGGTCCGGTACGGGCTGACGGCGAACAACGCCCGCAACACGCGCAGCCGCCCGCGTTGGCGCAGCCGCAGGTGGCGTTCGGTGGGCAGCAGGTAGGTGACGTCGTCGGCGGTGCCGAACGCACGGTCGGTGCCGCGGCTGCGCACGCGCAGAGTCGTGCCGAACATGCCGTAACCGAGATCCTGGGCAACGCCGTACGGATCGTTGCGCCACGCGCCACGCGGATCGAGCCCGCTGGCGGTCGCGGCAGCCGTGAGGTTCGCAGGGAACGCGCCGTTGCGCAGGTAGCCCGTGCGGGCGGCCAACACCGCGGTCTCGACGTGGTCCGTCGTGGTCACGACACGGCCCGCGAGCGGCGGCAGCATCGCGGTCGCGGCCAGCACGATCGCCATGCTGGCGGCACCGATGACGCCGAGCAGGACCAGCAGGGCGAACCCCCGCTCGCGCGCTACGCCGTTGCATGCGACAGCGGTCATTTGCCGATCCCCTTCATCGCCGAGTAGATCGTGGTGACGACCAGCACCGCGACGCCGCCGACGATCACGCCGAGCAGCACCGTCACGATCGGCTCGAGCATGCCGAGCGCCTTCTTCACGGCTGCCTTCACCTCGCGGTCGTACAGACGGCTCAGGCGCTCGAAGGTCACGGGCAGCCGACCGGCCTCCTCGCCGACCATCACCATGCTCAGCGCGACGGGCGGCAGAACTTCCTCTTCCTCCAGCGCCTCACCGAGGCGCGCGCCGCCGAGGATGCGTTCGCGCGCCGCATCGAGCTTGTCGCGCACGCTCGGCAGCGACACCGCGGCGCCACCGAGCTCGAGCGCATTGGTCATCGTCAGACCGGAGTGCAGCAGCACGCTGAACGTGCGGCAGAACTGCGCGATCGCCAGCGTCGCCACGACGTGACTGACCACGGGCAGCTTCGCCAGCGCGTTCATCACCACGGCCTGGAAGGCGGCGGTGCGCGACAGCAAGACGAAAGCGACGACGGCGCCGACGGTGCCGCCGAGGATCGCCCACACGTTGTCCGCGACGAATCCGGACGAGCTGATCAGGTACCGGCTCGCCAACGGGAGTTCGCCGCCCATCTTGCTCAGCACGCTGCCGAGCCGCGGGATGACGAACGACAGCATGAACAACACCATGCCGTAGCCCGCGGCCAGGATGACCAGCGGGTAGACCATCGCCTGCTTCACGGTGCTCGCGATCTCCAGCTTCCACTCCAGGAACCCGGTGATGGACAGCAGCACGTCGGGCAGGGCGCCGGACTGCTCACCGGCCTTGATCAAAGCGCAGTAGATGCCGGGGAACGCGGCCGGATAGCCGGCGAGCGTGTCGCTCAGCGACTGGCCGGCGGCGATGCGGTCGCTGACCGACTCGAGCAGTTCGCTGATGCGCGGATCGTCTTCCTGGTCGGCGATCGCCTGGAACGTGCCGAGCAGCGGCACACCGGCATCCAGAGCCTCGTACAACGCCTGCGTCAGCAGCAGCAGCCGACGGCCGGAGATACGGACATCGGCAGCAGCGTCATCCTGCTCGACGGCGTCGAGCGCCTTGACCTGCACCAGCGTCCGCCCCTCATGATGCAGGCGTTCGTGCAGAGCCTGCTCGTCGGCAGCTTCGACGACGGTCTGGCTCTGCGAGCCGTCCGGTTCGAGGATCGTCGAACGAAAGCGCATCGAGGGCGGGGTTCAGGTCGAGGGGGGGTGTGCGCGCGGTCCGGGGCTCTCCGCGCCGGGCCGCACCTGGATCACGGCTGCTGGGAGACCATCATCCCGATGTCGTCACCGGCGAGGTTCGTCGTCGCGGTGGCGTTCGCGCTGGTGTCGAAGATGCCGTTGGGTCCGGCCGACACGACCCAGAGCCGCTTGTAGTTCGTCGCGTTCTGGAAGAAGCCGCTGACCACGTTGATCACGTACGGGCGCCCCCACGGGTCGAGCGGGCTGCTGCCGTTCGTGTACGGACCGCGCCAACGCATGCTGCCGGTGGTCGGATAGGCGGCGCCAGCCGCGTTCTGCGGCCTGTTGATCATCAGGTGGTTGTTCAGCAGGTCACCACGGTTGCCCATGCCCCAGGTGATCCAGTTGTGGCCACCGCTCCACGGGTTGGTGGTCGGCATGGTCGCGCCGGTGAACAACGAGTAGATGAAGTTGTTCGTCGAGCCGCTGTTGCGGGTCGGGTAGCTACCGATGTCCTTGTAGAACGAAATCATCGACGCGCCGATGACCTTGCACTCGGCCTCCGCGCGAGCCCGGCGGCCATCTTCCATGTAGCTGCTGATCATCGGTACCGCGATGCCGGTGAGCAGGAGCACGACCGATAGCACGACGATTACTTCGACGAGCGTGAAGCCACTTTGGCCAGCACGCCGCGAGCGAACCCTTTCAGCTGCCTTGTCCATGGCATCCTGATCGACCGCAGCCCACATTCTCCTTGCGGAAAAATCCTGTGCGGGCAGCCCGATCGCACGACGGGTCGACTCAGGTCGCACGCCGCGATGCGCCGATGCAGGACGCGATGGCCCAAACGAAGGCTGATCTGATCGGCGCCCTCGCGGTGAGCCTCGACGAAGACCGGCGCTTCCTCGAGGTCGCTCTGAAGGACTGTCCGGCGGGCGAGGCTGCGCAGATCGAGAAGCTCGCGTCCCGCGGCATGATCACGATCGAGCGCGGCTACCGCATCTGGTCGGAGATGCTCGGCCTGCCGTTCCACGGCCTCGAAGAACGCACGCTCGATCCCAAGCTGCGCCATCGCCTGCCGACCGACATCGCGGTGCGGCACAACGCGGTGGTCGTC
>CAMAUH010000120.1 GCA_945861365.1 Candidatus Kuenenia stuttgartensis | reverse complement strand
TCGCGGCGGGCATCGTGAAGGGCCTCGCAGCCCCGGTTCGCCTGCCTCTGCAACCACTGCCGCCTTCCGCCTCGCGAGCCGCCCAGGCACCGACGCGAGGGCCTTCGCCATGCCGACCGCCACAACCAGTCTGATCGAGCGGAGCGCCGACCGGCACGCCCGCGCGATCCCCACCTGCGCCGCCGTGGTCGTGCACTATCGCGATGCTGCGGCAACCCTGCGCTGCGTCGCGTCGCTGCGCCAGCAGCAGCAGCCCCTCGCCATCGTCGTCGTCGACAACCAGTCGCCGGATGCATCGGGCGAAGAGGTGTTGCAGAAGCTCGCCGGCTCTCCCGACGTGCTGCCGGTGCGATCGCCGCACAACGCCGGCTTCGGCGCGGGCTGCAACCTGGGCATCGACCGCGCGCTGGCGGCCTGGCCCGACATCGCACACGTGCTGCTGATCAATCCCGATGCGGAACTGAACGGCGGCGCGCTCGACAAGCTGATCGCCACCGCGCGGCGGAATCCGCAGGCCGGCATCGTCGGTTGTCGCGTCGACGATGCGCTGGGCAATCCCTGGTTCCAGAACGGCCGCATCCCGCGCTTCACCCTCAGCGGGTTCCACTGCGCCCCGACCGGCACGACGGAGCATCAGGCGTCCTTCGTCACCGGCGCCTGCATGCTGCTGGCCGGCGATCTGCTGCGCGGCGGCCTGCGCTTCTGCTCCGACTACTTCCTCTACTGCGAGGACGCGGACCTGTGCGAACAGGTCCGCAAACTGGGTCGCCAGGTGTGGATCACCCAACGCGCCCGCGCCGTGCACGTCGGCGGCGGCAGCCAACCCGGCGCGCCGGTGCTCGGCGAACTGACGGGCGAACGGCTCTACTGGCTGACGCGCGCCAAGGTCCTGTTCGCGCACCGCCGCCTGCGTCGGATCGAGCGCTGGACCTTCATGGTCCTGGCATGGCTCGTGAAGCCGCTGCTCGGCGTGCTGTACACGCGCTCGCTGCAGTTCCTGCCGCACTACCTGCGCGGCCTGCGCGACGGGTATCGCGCGGCCTGCGCGCGCCGGCGACCCGCCAACTAGATCGGACCAGCGAGGCGGCCGCGGCCGCTCAGCCCTGCGCCATCTGCGCCATGGCCGTCTTCAGCACGCTCTTGGCGACCGGCTTCGAACGCGGCTTGCGCTGCCCCATCAGCTCGCGGGCCAGCAGCTCCTCGAGTTCGTGGTCGCGCTTCTTGCTGGCGACCTGGACGCCCGCCTCGAGATCCTTCGCCGCGTTGGCGTTGGGGCACGTCATCCGCTGCGCCTGCGCACTCGCGTCATAGAAGCGGGCCCCGGGCTGGACCGCGACGAGGCGAACGCCGTCGTGGGTCGTCACCATGGCCCCCTCGGGGACCTCGAGCCAGTTGCCGCGAGCGACCAGGCTGTCGCGCTCCGACCAACGATCCCGGGTCGATGGGTCGATCGGGCGGTCGTCGTCCAGCAGGTAGGTCGGCGTCACGTCGTAGTGCTTGCACAAAGCCGTCAGCATCTGCAGGGTCGGAACCGAACGGCCCTGCTCGAGATGCGACATCGTGGCCGGACGCACGCCGAGGATCTTGGCGGTGACGCCCTGGGCTTCGCGCTTCAGGCGGGTACGGAGGAAGAACAACTTGAGGTGCAGGCGCCGCATGGAGTGAGTGAGGTAGGGGTGGCGATACCGTCGAACGGCATCGAGACCGCAATCTGCGAAAGACTATCACGCCCTGACGAGAAGCAGCCGGCGAGGCTGCTTGTGGCTAACGAGGCCAACCCGGCAAGAGCTGCGCGAACCGCCGTGGCATTGCTGCCACCGGCGCGCCATCCTGTTCGCGTCTCCGGAGTCCCGGTTTCACGAACGATCGGCGAATGTCCACTAGCTGGCTGCGCACGGAAGTAACCCTGGGCGGAAGCCCACGTGGCAGCGATCTTGCTCTGGCAGAGCAACTTGGGATCGCCAGCGCCCCGGCACTGGACCCGACCGGCTGGCAACTCGTTCGTTCGGCCGACCGCATGGAGCTGCGTTCGCCGGCGAGCACGGGATCGCTGGTGCTGGAGGTCTCTTTGCGCGACAGCCAGCTGACGCAGCGTTTGCGGACGGCCCGCAAGACCGATGCGCTGCCCCGTGCCTGCGGCGTCGGCAAACAACCGGGTCCGCTGCGCATCGTCGACGCCACCGCCGGCCTCGGGCGCGACGCCATGGTCCTCGCCGCGCTCGGCTGCACGGTGACCGCCATCGAACGGCTGCCCGCCTTGGTGTTCCTGCTGCGCCTCTGCATCGCCGACTCCAGCCTCGCCCGGCACCTGACCTTCGTGCACACCGACGCGACCACCTGGCTCGCTTCGCTGGATCCCACGCAACGACCGCACGTGATCTACCTCGACCCGATGTTCGGAGTCGCCAGCAAGGCACAGGTGAAGAAGGAGATGCAGGTTTGCCGCCTGCTGGCCGGTGCACCCGACGACCCGGCGCCGCTGCTGGCTACCGCGCGCGCAACCGCGACCACCCGCGTCGTGGTGAAGCGCCATCACGGCGAAGCGGCGATCGCCCCCGACGTGTCGTTCGCCGTCGAGGGCGAACGGGTGCGCTTCGACGTCTACCTGGCGCCATCGCCGGCGTAGGCGATGGCCGTGAACGGCTCGACCACCTCCCGGTGCACGACCGGCCGACCGACGAGCGCGGCTACGGCATCGACCTCACCGGCCCGCATGCCGCTCAGCACCAGCGCCCGCCGCCCACTCCACCGCGCCAACATCTCGGGCATCGCGGCCGTCAGCTCGCTGCCGGTCATGTTGGCCACCATGCCATCCACGCCCGCCAAGGTCGCGGCACCACCGAGGTGAACCCGCGCCGTCGGTAGCAGTTCACGGGCAGCCTGCACCGAGGCAGGGTCGATGTCGCAGGCCTCGATGCGGCCGCAACCGCGAACGTGCGCATAGAGCGCGAGGATGCCCGAACCGGTGCCGACGTCGGCGAAGCTCGCTGGCGCGTCCCAGATGGCATGCAGGCAACGCAACGCCGCGCGCGTGCTCGCGTGCTCGCCGCTGCCGAACGCGCCACCGCGCGGCACCACCAACTCGATGCCGCGACAGGCCGCCGGGCGCTCGACCCAGGGCGGCCGCACCCACAAGTCGGCGGCGACCTCGATGGCCACGTCGTGCTCGAGCCCCGTGATGAGCGCGTCCTCGGCCCGCACCGCGATCTCGGCGACCCGCAGCGCCGCGAACGGCAACGCCGGTAGCACGCCATCGAGCCACACGGTGATCACGTCGTCGCCTTCGAGCACGCCCTGCAGGTCGGCATGCACATGCAGCCAGTCGAGCGCGGCAACGGCATCGGCGCCGCGCAGCGTGAACGCCCGCACCGGGCCGGTCATGCCGAACCGCCCGCGAGCTGCAGGGCCCGTTCGACGATCGCCTCGGGCTCGACCATGCGGCCGATCGCGGCGTAGCCCTCGGCGAGATGCCCGGTCACCGGTCCCAGGAAATGCACGCCACGGGCGCGCAGCCGATCGACGTTCTGCTGCACCGCCGGAGCGAGCCACATGGCATCGTTCATCGCCGGGCACAGCAGCAGCGGGCAGCGGCAGGTCAGCGCGAGCAGCGCCACCGCGTCGTCGGCCGCGCCGGACGCCAGCCGGGCCAACAGGTCGGCGGTGGCCGGCGCGATCACGTAGACCGACGCGGCCCGTGCGGCGTCGATGTGCGGCACGGCACCATCCGGGTCGGCCTGGGTCGACGACAGGATCACCGGTTTGCCGGTGAGACCCGCGAACGTCAGCGCGCCGACGAACTCGGTAGCCCGCGGCGTCATGGCCACGCGAACACTGGCGCCGAGCTGCACCAACCGACTGGCCGCATAGGCGAGCTTGTAGGCAGCGATGCCGGCGCCGACGCCGAGCAGCACGTTCACGCGCTCGGCCACAGCAGCTCCTGCACCCCGCGGATCGTCGCGTCGAGGTCGCGATTCTCGAGGATCACGTCGTACATCGGCCGCCCGCCGACCGACTCCCGCGCCGCCGCCAACTCGTCGCCGGCGATGCGCACGCGCTGCTCGATCTCGACCGGATCGTTGCTGCCACGATGCAGCAGCCGCCGCCGCAGTTCGTCGATGCTCGGCGGCGCGATGAACACGTACAGACCCTCGACGCCACGCTCACGCAGCTGCCGGGTGCCCTTCACCTCGATCTCGACCAGGAACGTCTTGCCCTGCGCCAGCGCAGTGTCCATCGGCCACCGCGGCGTGCCATACAGGTTGCCGTTGTAGGTGGCCCACTCGAGGAACTGGTTCTCGCCGAGCCGTCGCTGGAAGTCCTCGCGCGACAGGAAGTGGTAGTCGACGCCATCCTGTTCGCCAGCGCGCTGCGTGCGCGTGGTGGCGCTGACCGAGAACACCACGTCGGCGTGCAGTTTCAGCGCGCGACAGACGGACGTCTTGCCGGCACCCGACGGCCCCGAGATCACCACCAACTTGCCGCGCTGCATGCTCATTCGAGGTTGGCCGCCTGTTCCTTGATGCGATCGATGCAGGACTTCATCGCCACCACCGCGTGCGAGACCACCGCGTCCGGCGACTTCGATCCCAAGGTGTTGGTCTCGCGCAGCAGTTCCTGCAGCAGGAACTCGAGCCGGCGCCCGACCTCGCCGCCGCGCTGCAGCACCGCGCGCACTTCGACCGTGTGCGCCGCGAGCCGTTGCAGCTCTTCGTCGACGTTGACGCGGTCGGTGAACGCGGCGACCTCGCGCACGACGTCGAATGCCGACGGTGCCTGCGGCAGGTGCCGCGCCACGAACTCCTGCGTGCGGGCGAGCAGCTTGTCGCGGTACTCCTCGGCCCATTTCGGCGCCCGCGACATCGCCACGTTGCGCTGGGTGTCGAACTCGTCGAGCTGGGCCAGGATCGCCGAGGTCGTACCGCGGCCATCGCTGCGCCGGTGCGACAGCAGCTCGATGAAGGCTCGCTCGAACAGGGTCCGCAACTGCGGCGGCAACGGCCGCGCCGTCATCGCGTCGGGCCGGCCCACGGCGAGGGCCAGCTGCACCACTTCGCCGAGGCCGGGCACCGGCAGGCCGAACTCGGCAGCCATGCCACGCAGGCTCTCGGCGAGCGCGCGCATCGCATCGCGATCCGGCAGCGGATTCGGCGCCTGGGTGCGCTCGACCACCACCATCACCGAGCCGCGGGTGAGGTTCGCGCGGACGAGCTCCTCGATCGCCGCCTCGTAGCCGCTGGCGGCAGCCGGCACCCGCAGCTTGGTCGACAAGCCCTTGCCGTTCACGGAACGGACTTCGATGCGGACCTCGCCGACCTCGGATGGCCCGGCGGCGAAGCCGACTCCCGTCATGCTGTGCGTCGGACGTTCCATGGCTGCAGGCGTCGCTCGGCGACGCCGCCGACGACTACACGGTCCAGGTGGCGCTGATCAGGATCGCCGAACCGCAGAAGATCGCGGCGAGCAGGAACGTGAAGCGATTGATGCCGCCGCTCTTCACGCCGAACGTCTCGGCGCCGGTGCCACCGAAGGCCTCCGCGAGGCCGCCGCCCTTCGATTCCTGCAGCAGCACGACGACCGTCATCAGGATCGACGACAGGAAGAACAGGACCCAGCCCAGATAGTGGAGTGCGATCATGATGATTGAGACAGTTCGGCGGCTTCAGCGCTGGTCGTATTCGATGATGGGAAGGAACGTGTCCGCCTGCAGGCTGGCGCCGCCCACCAGCAAGCCATCCACGCTCTCGATCGACATCAGTTCCTTGGCATTGTCGGGCTTGACGCTGCCACCGTAGAGGATGCGCATCAGGTTCGCGGCGCTCTCGCCGACCCGTTGCACCAGCCACTTGCGGATCGACTTGTGCGCGAGCGCCACCTGCTCGCTGCTGGCCGTCTCGCCGGTGCCGATCGCCCACACCGGTTCGTAGGCGACCGTCAGGCGGTGCGCGTCCTCGGTGCGGATCTTGTCGAACCCCGACTCGAGCTGGCGCTTCAGCACCTTCTCGGTCTTGTTGCCCTTGCGCTCGTCGAGCGTCTCACCGATGCAGTAGATCGGCAGCAGATCGCAATCGAGCGCCGCGCGCAGCTTCTTGCCCATCCACTCGTCGGGCTCATGGAAGACGTGCCGCCGCTCGCTGTGGCCGACCAGCACGCGGTCGGCGCCGACCTCGCGCAGCATGCGCGGCGCCAGTTCGCCGGTGAACGCGCCATTGGCCTCGAACCAGCAGTTCTGGCCGCCGACACCGAGCGGCGAACCCTGCGCCACGGCACTGACGTCGGCCAGGTAGATCGACGGCACGAAGAACGCGACTTCGCGATCCCCGCCGTCGCCGAGGCGGCCCTTGACGGTCTTGATGAGATCCAGCGATCGCGACCGATCGAGGTTCATCTTCCAGTTGCCGGCGATGTAGGGCTTGCGGGCGCGATTCGTCACGGTGCGATGACCTCGTCGTCGAAACTTCCGGTCGATTGCTGCGATGGCTGCGATGGCTGCGATGGCTGCGATGGATTGCCGGCCACCGCGCCGCCGCCGGCGCGGACCATGCGCTTGCCACACAGCGGCAACAAGCGCCGCAACTCCTGCATCAGGGCGGCGAACTCGGCGGGCAACAACGCCTGCTTGCCGTCGCAGAGCGCCTGTTCCGGGGCCGGGTGCACCTCGATCAGCAGGCCATCCGCACCGGCCATCATCGCGGCCTTGGCCATCGGCGCGACCAGGCTCGCGGAACCGGTGCCGTGGCTCGGATCGACGACGATCGGCAGGTTGGTGCGCTGCCGCAGCACGGGCACCGCGGCGAGGTCGAGCAGGTAGCGCGTCGAGGGATCGAACGCGCGCACACCACGCTCGCACAGGATCACCTGCTCATTGCCTTCCTGCAGCACGTAGTCGGCGGCGAGCAGCAGCTCGTCCAGCGTCGCCGCCGCCCCGCGCTTCAACAGCACCGGCTTGCGTTGCCGGCCTACTTCACGCAACAGCGGGAAGTTCTGCATGTTGCGGCTGCCGATCTGCAGCACCGCCGCATGCGTGGCCACCAGCTCGACGTCGCGCGGATCCATGACCTCGGTGACCACCGGCAGACCGGTCGCCGCCGATGCCTCGGCCAACATCCGCAAGCCTGCTTCGCCCAGCCCCTGGAACGACTTCGGCGAGGTCCGCGGCTTGAACGCCCCGCCGCGCAGCACGCCCGCCCCGGCCGCCGCCACCGCATGGGCAGCCAGCAGCAGCTGTTCGCGGGTCTCGACCGCGCACGGACCCGCCATCACGGCGAAGTGGTCGCCGCCGAGCATCACCGAAGGGCCGAGGGAGATGGTCTTGCGCAAGGGGACGCCGGAGCGGCGGGAACAGAACAGGGCGAAGGAAGATAGGTCCAAGTCCCCGGGGGGTCAATGTCGCAGACTGCCGGCGACCGGATGCACACCGGGCAGGGCCTTGGCGCCGACCCGACGCCTCACCGCCCCGGCGCTGCCATTCCGGCCATGAGCCCCATGGTCGCGAACGCCGTCGCGGCAGTGACCATGTAGGAGGCGCCCAGAAAGTCGCAGTAGGACCCGTCGGCGCGCTGCGTCTCGAGCAGGCGCCGCCGCAACTGGGCGCGGAACCCTTCCCGTTCCGCGGTTGGCAGCAGCTCGATCGCCAGCCCGCAGTAGTAGTGGCCGAAGTAGAAGAAGTAGCCGGCGTTCTGGTAGTAGGCCTCGTGCGGGACCGGCCGCATGCGCGCCACCGCCAGGAAGCGATGGTGCTCGAAGAACTGTTCGAGTCCGCGCTTCACGACCGCCGGCGTGATCGAGGCGTCGCCACCTTGCGCCAGCGCCCAGTTGCCCACCTGGATGCGGCCGAGGCTGCCCTTGACGTCGTTGACGTTCTCGCCACCGGTCACGCGCGGGATCGGGGTCAAGTCGTACGAGTAGGCGCCGTTGGGCAGCCGGCACTTGCGCACGTAGTCCATCGCCCGTTCCTGCGTGGCGGCGTCGGGCAACCAGCCGAGCTGCTGCGCGAACTGCAGGGCCGGCACCACCGCCGCGGTCGAGAAGCTGGTGCCCCACTTGGGCCGCCGCGTGTACGGCGGGTCGTCGTAATAGCCAAAGCCCCCGGTCGGCTCCTGGTTCTTCGCCAACCAACCGGCGAACTCGCGCCCGCGGTACGCCACCGGGCCGCGCCACGCATCGGTCTGGAAGCGCGGGTCCTGCGCCACCGCGACGGTGCCGACGAGCCCGTAGAGCCACCCCCACACCGCGTCGTTGTCCCAGTTGGTGCCGCGCTGCGTCATGCGGCACTTGCACAACCACTGCACGGCGCGATCGAGGGTGGCGCGCCGCTCGGGCGTCTCCTTGGCCTGCAGCAGCGTCATCGTCGCGAGACCGTGTGCGGCGACGTTCCACGCGTAGTGCGTCTCGACCGCGAACCCCATCTCGAACGTGGTATCGCACGACTTCGAGCCCCAGCTGCCGTCCGGATTCTGCGAACGCACCAGGAACGCGAGGGCCTTGTCGATGCCGGCCTGCGATGCAGCCGGCGTGCCGAGATCGACGGCGACCGGCTGCTGCGCCGGCGCGAACGCGGCCTGGCCGAGCAACAGCCAGGCGACCGCGGCGAGCCTCACGGCGCCGCCTTGGCCAACGCCTGCTCCAGCTCCTGGATCTCCAGTTCGAGGTCCGCCGTGCGATGCCCTTCCTTCTGCAGCGCCAACTTCACCTCGAGCTCCAACTTGCCGGCCTCGGCCTTGGCCTTGCGCAGTTCGGCGGTCGCCTCGGCGACCTTGTGCTGCAGGTCGCGCTCGCGCTTCTGCAGCTCGACCTGCTCGAAGTGCGCGAACTCCTTCTGCTCGACCGCCAGGCTGCGCTGCGCCATCTCCATCTCGCGACGACCGCGCTTGAGCACCAGCTCCTTGGTCGACTTGGCGAACTCGTCGGCGGCATACATCGCCTGCAACTCGTCGAACTCGTCCTTCGCGTGCTCGGCGCGGTGGATGCTGCGCTCGAGACGGATGCGATGCTCCTCGAGTTCGCGCGGCTTCACGGCCCCCAGGAACACCTCCTGGTCGCGCTGCTGTTGGGCGAGGTCGTCGGTGGCCTTCTGCACGGCGAGCTCGACGCTCCACTGGCGCACCTGCCGATCGAGTGCCGCGATCGCCTGCTCGGCGCGCGCGACCTCGAGCTCGCGCTGCTTGTGCCGCAGGTCCTTCGCCTTCTGCTTGCGGGCGTCGGCCTTCTCCTTGGCCTTGCTGTCCACCTCGCTGGCATCCGCAGGCTTCGGCTCCTGCGCCACCGCGACGGGTGGCGCCGCCACCGGCACAGCGGCCACCGAACCACAACCGACCAACAGGAGCCCTGCGAACGGAACGAGCGCTGCGAACCTTGCCATCGCCGCATGACACGCCCGCTGCCGCGCGTTGTCAAAAGCTGCATCGGCGCGAACGGGCCCGACGACCGCGCTGCCGCGCGCGGGCACGCTTGGCGCGGACCACGCCGGGTCCGTAGTCTGTGGCGATGCGAAGGGCCCTCGTCAGCAGCCTGCAGTTCGCGCTGTTCGGCGGCGCACTGTTCGGCGCGGCGGTCGCCGCGGAGGGCTTCATCGAATCGGTGTCGCAGGCGCTGATCTGGCTGCCGACCGGCGTCGCCATCGTCGGCGTGTGGCTGCTCGGGCTGCGGGCGGCGTTCGTCATCGCCACCACCACGCTGCTGCATCGGCTGTATCTGGGCTACCCAGCCTCGGTGTGGCTGCCGGCGATGACCGGCAGTGCATTCGAAGCAATGCTCGCGGTCCTGCTGCTGCGCCGCTGGCGGATCAGCGGCACCTTTGCCCAGCTCCGGGAAGTCTGGCTCCTGATCGTGATCGCGATGCTGGCCCCGCTCGCGTCGATCACGGGTTCGTGGATCGCGCGCTCGATGCCCGGACTGTTCCGCGACACGCCGTTCCACTCCGGCTGGGACGGCTGG
>CAMAUH010000119.1 GCA_945861365.1 Candidatus Kuenenia stuttgartensis | reverse complement strand
ACATCGGTGGCGGCATGCCGTCGGCGAGCCAGCGCCGATAGCGCGCTTCGACCCGTTCGCGCAGCGCGCGACTGTCGCCACCACATTCGCGCGGCAGGTCGACGGCCAGCTGCTGCACGCGCAACCGCGGCAATCGCGCCGGCGGACGGTACAGCGGCGTCTCGCGCGACAGATAGCACGGCTCGCACGCGAGCCCGAGCGACACCACCGGCACGTCGGCGCGGCACGCGATCTCGAAGGCGATGCGGCCGAAGTCGCGCAGGCCGCCTTCGGGGGAGCGGGTGCCCTCCGGGAACACGAACAGGTGCATGCCGGCGCGCAGGCGTTCGACCGCGTTGTCGAGCACGTGCGCGATCGACGTCGGGTCGAGGCTCGGCCCCTCGAAGTGCATGCCGCCGGCGAGCAGTGGGCCGACGAAGCGCCGCCGATAGACCGCCGGCTTCACCAGCGTGCACGCTTCGACCAGCAGCGCCATCATCGCCGTCGGGTCGAGCAGCGTCGGGTGGTTGGCGACCACCACGCACGGGCCGGGCGGCAGTGCTAGCTGCACTTCGCGCCGGTCGAAGTGGATGACGCGGAACGTGCGCAGCCACCAATGCATGATCCGCACGCCGCGCGCGCTGGTGCGCTGCAGGATGCGCGCGCGTTGCAGCGGTGTGCCGCGGTTCAGCAGCAGGAACAGGCCGTACGGCAGGAAGCCGCTCGGCGCGACGATCAGGTAGAGCCCGACACTGATCGCCGCGCGCAGGGTGCGCAGGGCCCGCCACAGCGGATCGAGGGGACTGTGGGTGTGGCTGACCGGTGCGGGCGGCATCGCAGGGCGGCCGTTGTAGGGAGCCGAAGGGCGCTCTTCGAGGCCCGCGCGCTCCGGATGCAGCGACTTCGGCCCGCCGTTACCCCCGACTTTGGGGATGGACTCGGCTCGCGGGCACGGCCAGACTGCCCCGCCTTCCTCGCCTGGAAACACCGATGAACGAAGCCTGCGCACCGTCCGAAGGCCGCTCCGCGGCTGGCGTGTTCGATGTGGTGATCTGCGGCGGCGGCCTCGCTGGCCTGCTGCTCGCCCGCCACATCCGTCGCGAACTGCCTGACATCGCCGTCACGGTGCTCGAACGCACGACCCGGCCGCTGCCGGACG
The DNA here is from genome assembly GCA_945861365.1 of Candidatus Kuenenia stuttgartensis. Classification (GTDB taxonomy): domain Bacteria; phylum Planctomycetota; class UBA1135; order UBA1135; family UBA2386; genus UBA2386. The sequence goes on along the minus strand of CAMAUH010000119.1, from coordinate 8,892 downwards.
CCTGCCACAAGGTCGGCGAGTCGTCGGTCGAGCTGGGTTCGCAGTACCTCGATCGCCTGGGTCTCTACGACTACATGCGCGAGCGCCAGCTGCTGAAGTGGGGCATCCGCTTCTTCCCTGGCGGCGGCGACCTGCCGCTGCACCTGCGCACCGAGATCGGCCCGATCGCCGAGCCGCCGCTGAAGAGCTACCAGATGGACCGCGGGCGCATGGAGAGCGACCTGCGCGGCATGAACCAGGCTGACGGCGTGGACGTCATCGAGGGCGCCAAGGTCACCGACATCGTGCTGCGCGAGGACGGCACCCGCCACACCGTGCGCTACGAGCAGGACGGCATGGTGAAGGAGCTGCATCCGCGCTGGGTCGTCGACGCGACCGGCCGCCAGGCCCTGCTGCGCAAGCGCATGAAGCTGACGCGCGGCTCGCACCACACCGCCAGCGCCGGCTGGTTCCGCATCGAGGGCAAGTTCGACATCAGCGACATGGTGCCGAAGACCGAGGTCGAGTGGCACCGCCGCCCGTGCAACGCGCAGCGCTGGTTGTCGACGAACCACTTCATGGGCGCTGGCTACTGGGTCTGGGTGATCCCGTTGCCGACCGGCATGACCAGCATCGGTGTCGTCATCCACGAGGACACGCACGACCCGCAGGTCATCGCCGGCCTCGACAACACGCTGGCCTTCCTCGAGAAGCACGAGCCGCACCTGCTCGCGGCGCTGAAGCCGTACCCGATCAAGGACTTCCTGTGCCTGCGCAACTACAGCTACACGATCGGCCGCGCGTGGTCCGAGGACCGCTGGGCGATCGTCGGTGAAGCGAGCGCGTTCGCCGACCCGCTGTTCAGCCCCGGCACCGACTTCATCGCCTTCGCCAACAGCTTCACCGTCGAGGTGCTGCGCGCCGACCTCGCCGGCGGCGACGTGAAGACCAAGGTGATGATGATGAACGCGCAGTTCCGTTCGATCCTGAACGGCTCGCTGCAGATCTTCCGCACCGCCGCGCCGATCTACGGCCATCCGTCGGCGATGTCGTACAAGATCTTCTGGAACAACTTCGCCTACTGGTCCTTCACCTGCCAGTACTGGCGCCAGGAGCTGTGCAAGCTCGACGTCGCCGGCCAGGAGCAGGTCGCCAAGTACGGCGGTCGCTTCCTCGAGCTGATGCACCACGTCGAGATGATGCTCGCCGGCTGGGCGAAGATGGCGCCGGAGCGGCCGACGCCGGTGTTCAAGGGCGCGCCCGCGTTCCCGTCGGTGCTGATCGACGCGCACATCGCGACCGGCAAGACGATGACGTTCGAGGAGACGATGGCGTACCTCGACAAGCGCCTGATGCAGGGCCACGAGATCATCGCCGACCTGGTGATCCGCATCGTGCAGGAGCTCGGCCCGGAGAACGCGCAGAAGCTGCTCGACGAGTCGAAGTTCTGGACGTGGGACGTGCCGATCTCGCCGGCCCGCGTCGAACTCGAGGCGCTGACCGGCCTCGAGCGGCGGCACAAGCTGCCGGACATCGCGCGCGACGTCGAGCGCGGCCTCGGACCGGTGCGGCGCCATCCGCAGTCGGCGCAGGCGCTGGAGCTGCTGCTGCAGGGCGCGCCGCAGTGAACGGTGAGCAGCCGACGGCGGCGGACCGCCTGCTGCACATCCTCGGCGGCAAGTGCCGCGTGCAGGCGGTGTCGACGGTGGCAGCACTCGGCATCGCCGACCTCCTGGTCGCGGGACCGCGCACCGCGGCGTCGCTGGCGGCCGAGCTCGGCTGCGTCGAAGCGGTGCTGACGCCGTTGCTGCGCATGGTCGCCGGCTTGGGCTTCTTCGACAGCCCGCAGCCCGGCAGCTACGCGTTGACCGAAGCCGGGCACGTGCTGCGCAAGGACCAGCTCGGGCCGCTGGCTGCGTTCATGGGCGCGCCGGACCAGTGGGATCCATGGGCGCGCTTGCGCGAGGCGGCGAAGGGCGGCGACGTCGCGTTCGTGCGTACGTTCGGCGAGGGCCTCTACGAGCACCTTGCGCGCGACGACGTCGCGGCGGCGCGCTACGACGCGGCGATCGACTCGTTCACGCGGCACGAGGCTGCGGCACTCAGCCAGGCGTTCGACTTCGCGCCGTTCGAATCGGTGGTCGACATCGGTGGCGGCCACGGTTCGCTGCTGCTCGAGGTGCTGCGCCGCTGGCCGCACCTGCGCGGCGTGCTGTTCGACCTGCCGCACGTGGCGGCGCGCGCCGAGCCGCGGCTGCGCTCAGAACTGGGCGAACGCGTGCGCTGCGAAGGCGGCGACTTCCTGCGCGCGATCCCGGGCGGCGCTTCGGTGCAGCTGCTGAAGCACGTGCTGCACAACTGGGACGACCAACACGCGCTGGAGCTGCTGCGGCGTTGCCGCGAGGCATTGAGCCCCGGTGGGCGCCTGCTGGTCATCGAGACGATCCTGGCGCCCGACAACCGCGCCGACCTCGCCAGCATGCTCGACCTCGAGATGATGGTGTTGCTGGGCGGCCGCGAACGGCGCAAGCCGGAGCTGCGGCGGTTGCTGACGGCGGCCGGGCTCGAGCTCGAGGCGATGGAGCCGCTGGTGTCGGGCAGCTGGTTGCTGGTCGCGCGGGTGAAGGGCGGCTGACGCGGGCTTCAGGCCGGCGGCTGCTCGCCGTGCACGATCGTCATCGTCGCCTTCGCCACCAGCGCGTCCTTCGCATCTCGCAGTTCGCCGTCGAAGTTGCTGGCGAAGTCGCTGCCGCGCGTGCAGCGCACGTGCACGGTGAATTGCTCGCCGATGAAGAAGCGCGGCCGCAGCAGCTGCAGTTTGCGGCAGCCGACCACCATGCCGACGCGCACCGCGCCGCCGCCGCGGTAGGCGTCCATGCCGAGGCACGCCGCCGCACCCTGCGCCATCAGTTCGAGCGCGACCGAGCTGTCGACGCCGTCGCCGCGCACCAGCAGGCCGTGCTCCTTGATCGTCAGGCGCAGCACCGCGGCACCGGGCTCCTGGTGCGCGAGTTCATCGAGCGCCAGCGTCGGCGGCGAGTGCGGCACCAGGTCGGCGACGGGGGGCAGCGCGTTCATCGGGGCAGGCAGTGCAGGTCGGCGACGTAGCCGCGGCCGAGGCCGGCATCGAGCGGCACGCGGCCGCTTTGGCCGCGCAGCACCGCGTCGATCAGCCACGCGAGGCCGATCTGCGGGTTGGCGACCGCCAGCGCGTCGAAGGCCGTCGGCCGCAGCGTCGGGCTCGGGCCGAGGGCGATCGTGAACTCGCCGAGCCGCGGCGTGTGGTCAACCGGGCCGATCACGATCGCGCTGGCGAGCATCGACCACGGCGGCGCCTGGCCGGCGAGGTTCTCGGGCGCGGGCTCGTCGCCGCACGCGACGCACACCGGCACGCCGTGCGCGAGCACCATGCCGATGCCTTCCATCAACGCCGCGGCGGGCGTGTCGCTGTCGGCGGCGAGCGACGTCGTCATGCCGCGGTTCTTGTTGCAGATCGAGATCAGCCCCGACGCGGCGTTGTGCACGCTGACGGTGAACTCGGCCGGCGACATCGGTTCGTGCCGCCGCCACATCTGGTCGAGCAGGCCGATCATCGTCGCCGCTTCGCCGATCGCGGAGCCGACGATGGTGGGGGCGAGCGATGGATCGACGGCCGCCATCGTCATCGCTTCGGCGGCAGCGTCGGCCAGCGAACGGCATAGCTGTCCGGCGCGGCGGCGGTTGACGCGGTCGAGGGCGTTGCCGGCCGGCTTCTGCGCGGTCGCGTCGGCGATGCCGCCGAGCCACGCCTTCGCCGACGGGAAGCCGACCTGCCACATGCCGATGCCGAGCACCGCGACGGAGGGGAAGTTCATGGGGCGCCCACCAGCACGCTGACGTTGTTGCCGCCGAACGCGAACGAGTTGCTGAGCACGCGCTGGAACCGGCCGACGGTGCGTTGCGCCGGCACGTGCAGCTTGACGTCGGCGTCGAGCGGTTCGGCGCCGATCGCCGGCGGGATCCAGCCCTCTTCGATCGCCATCGCCGCGAACACGCACTCGATCGCGCCGGCGGCGGCGAGCGTGTGGCCCGTGTAGCACTTCGTCGACACCACCGGGATCGGCTGCTGGAACACGCGCGCGATCGCCTTCGCTTCGGCGGTGTCGTTCAGCTTGGTGCCGGTGCCGTGCGCGTTGACGTGGTCGATGTCGTCGGCCGAGCGGCCGGCGAACTGCAGCGCCTGCCGCATCGCCGCCTCGGCGCCAGCCCCGTCGGGATGCGGCGCGCTGATGTGGTAGGCATCGCTGGTCTCGCCGACGCTCTCGAGCACGACGCGGCCGTCGCCGTCGCGTTCGAGCAGCAGCAGGGCACCGCCTTCCCCGATGCTGATGCCGAGGCGATCCTTGAAGAACGGGCGGCACGGTGCTCGATCGAGCGCCTGCAGCGATTCGAAGCCGTGCAGCGTCATCGTGCACAGCGTGTCGACGCCGCCGACGATCGCCGCGTCGATGACGCCGGCGTTGATGAGCCGCCATGCCGACGCCAGCGGCTTCGCCCCCGACGTGCACGCCGTCGACACCATCCAGCGTGGGCCGCGCGCGTTGCACAGTTCGGCGACGACGTGCAGCGGCGCGCCGAACGTGTGCTGCTTCAGGAAGTCGTAGCGCTCGGGGAACCCGCCGGTCGCGACGAAGGCCTTGTAGGCGTGTTCGGTCGATTCGGCGCCGGCGGTGCTGGTGCCCATCAGCACGCCGATGCGCTCGGGGCGCCAGCGCTGGTGCGCGCGCCGCAGCGGTTCGTCGAGGCCCTGCGCCAGATGCGCGATCATGCGCGTCAATCGCGTCGACCACGGCGCCAAGGCGCCGGTCAGTTCGGGCAGCGGCGTCTTCACCGCACCGACCGCGGTCGGGAACGGCAGCGGCAGCGGGCACGGACCGAGGCCCGTGCGGCCCGCGGCCAGCATCTCGAGGTGTTCGCGCCGGTCGCCACCGAGTGCGCTAAGCACCGAGTAGCCGGTGATCGGCACCGGGCGCAGTCTCGTCGTCGAAGCCACGCTCACTCCATGCTCGGCGGGCTACCCGCGGTCGACGCGCGCATGCGCTTCTCGTTGCGGCGCGCGGACAGCAGCATGTCCTGGAACGGGTTGCCGGTGCGCCAGACGTCGCCGGCCAGCACGCTCATGATGCCGCGTCGCATCTGCAGGTCGTCGTTGGGCGGGCTCAGGAACACCGTCTCGGCGAAGTGCGAGTTGTAGAAGCGGTCGATCAGGCCGGCGAACGTGCGCACGGCGCGGTCCATGCCGGCGTGGTGCTGGGCCATCAGCGTCGGTTCGGCCTCACGGCCTTCGCGCAGCGCCGGGCCGGCGATGTCGGCGACGCCTTGGGCATCGAGCATCGCCAGCGTCACACCCGACGAGAACACCGGGTCGAGGAACGTCGCCGAGTCGCCGACGCACGCGAACCGCGCGCCGCGCGGCTTGTCGTTGCGGTAGCTGAAGTTGCCGATCACGCGCGTCTCCAGCCGGCGCGCGCCCTTGGTCAGCCGCGTCACCAGCGGCCCCGACAGCAGGCTGCTCTCGAGGTCGGCGTCGGTGATCTTGCCGCGGCCGACGAGGCCGACGCTGAGCCGCCGTTCGGGCAACGGGATCACCCAGCCCCAGCCGCCCTTGGCGAGCACGATGCGGATGTTGTTGCCGGGGCTGAACTCCTCCCAGGCGGCGTCGGTGATGCCTTCGTAGTGCGTGAACACCGAGCAGCGGCCGAAGTTCTCGTAGGGGACCGCGGCGTCGGCGCGGCGCGCCAGCAGGCGCGATTGGCCCGACGCGTCGACCAGGTAGCGGCCGCGGTGCGTTGCCGTGCGCGTCTGCACGAACACGTCGTCGTCGGTCGTGCCGGCATCGGTCACGGTCTCGCCATGCCGGATCTCGGCGCCGGCGCGCACCGCGGCATCGCACAGCGCTTTGTCGAAGCGGGCGCGGTCGACGTGCCACGCATGGGTGCCGCAGCCGGGCAGCGTCTCGGTGAACACGAACTGCCGCGTGCGGCCGGTCGCTTCGCACAGGAACGTCGCGCCCTGCTTGTAGACGAAGGTGTCGGCGTTCGGCGGCACGCCGAGCCGTTCGATCACCGGCAGGCACATCGGCAGCAGCGACTCGCCGATGTGGAAGCGCGGGAACTCGTCCTTCTCGAGCACGAGCACGCGCAGGCCCTGCTGCGCGAGCAGCCCCGCCGCCGTGGCGCCGCCGGGGCCAGCGCCGATCACGAGCACGTCATGCAGTTGCGAGTTCATGGTGGTACCTCAGCTGAAGCCGCCGTCGATGCCGATCACCTGGCCGGTGATGTAGGCCGCGTCGTCGGAGGCGAGGAACGCGACCAGCGCCGCGACCTCCTCGGGCTTGCCGACGCGCCGCATCGGGATCTGTTCGAGCACGAATTCGGGCACGCCGGCGATCATCTCGGTGTCGATCAGACCCGGCGCGATCGCGTTGACCGTGATCTTCCGCTTCGCCAGTTCTTGCGCGAGCGTGCGCGTGAAGCCGATCACGCCCGCCTTCGCCGACGCGTAGTTGGCCTGGCCGCGCGTGCCCTTCGTCGCCGAGATCGACGACAGGTTGATGATGCGGCCCCACTTCTGCTGGACCATCGGCATGGTCAGCGGCTGCGTGACGTGGAAGCAGCCGTCCAGCGTGGTGCGCAGCACCTTGTCCCACTGCTCGTGCGTCATCGCCGGGAACGCGGCGTCGGCGGTGACGCCGGCGTTGTTGACCAGGATGCCGATCGGGCGCGGGTCCTTCAGCAGCTCCTCGATCGCCTGCTGGGTCGCGGCGGCGTCGCTGACGTCGAACGCGCAGGCGATCGCTTCGCCACCCTTCGCGCGGATCTCGGCGACGACGGCCTCGGCCGCCGCGGCACCGCTGCGGTAGTTGACGATGACGGGGTGGCCGGCGGCCGCGAGGCGCTTGGCGATGGCGGCGCCGATGCCGCGGCTGGCGCCGGTCACGAGGGCGCGACGAACGATGCTTCCGGTGCTCAAGGTGGGGTTGGAGGTGGGGCCACGCATCATTGCGAGCCGGGCGCTGGCTGTCGCGGGCAGGTTTCGTGTTTCGATGCTCTCCGGATGCAGGTCTGGAGCGTTCAGCGCATGGCGTCTTCGCCGTGCCAATCGGCGGTCAGGTCGAGCCACAGCGCGAGACCCTGGAACGGCGCCCAGCGCGCATAGCGGCGTTCGACGGTGCGGTCGGCGGGCGGCTGCTGCCTGCCCGCCATCGCGGCGAGGCGCGCGCGGCACCAGCTGTCGAGCGCCAGGCGGTCGTAGTGTCCGCACAGCCGCATCGCCTGGCCGGCCGCATACGGGCCGAAGCCGCGCAGGGCGAGCAGGCGTTCCCACAGTTCGTCGGTCGGTTGCGGTGCGAGGAACTGGTCGTCGGTCAGCGTGCCGTCGACGAAGCCGCGCGCGAGCTCGATCGCGGCACCGGCGCGGTAGCCGGCGCGCACGACGTCGCGATAGAAGGCCTCGTCGCGCAGGCACTGGCGCGGGCTCGGGAACGCGCGTTCGCCGCTCGGTGCGGCACTGCCGGCGGCGGCGACGAGGTTGCGGGTCATCGATTCGGTGGCGCTCCACGACGTGTTGGTCGTGAACAGCAGCTTCATCAGGTCCTCGAACACCGTCGCCGAGCGCATCAGGCGCCCGGCCCCGCGGCGCGCGGCCCAGCGCAGGCCTTGGTCCTGCGCGCACATCGCGTGGAACGGCGCGAGGTCGTCGTCGAGGCGCAGCATGTGGCGGATCTGCCGGGCGGCGAGGGTGCCGTCCTTGGCGGTGACGGGGGTCGCGGCGCAGAGGCGCAGCGCCAGAGTGGTGGCGTCCGGCTGGTGCAGTGTGGCGTCGACGGCGCGTTCGCCGAGGGACAGCACGGTGTGCAGGGTGGTGGTCGCGTCGTCGAAGCGGTGCGGGGCGAGTGCGTACCAGCCGTGGCCGTGGATGCACAGTTGCAGATCGAACGGTGCGGCGACGGGTAGGCGGACGGTGCGCGTGGGCATCGAGGCAGTCAGCATCTGGGTTCTGCGATGTCCGCTCAATAGAGCCAGCGCATCGCGCGCCGCGCGATGCCCAGCACCCGCCTTTCGTACGGAAACCCGATCCGCCGCGCGAGCCAGCCGGACAGTCGCCCCAACACCGGCGCGTCCTCCATCACCGTCTCGACGCGACAGAACTGCCGCAGCGCGTCCTCACCGTGCCGCCGGCCGAGCCCGCTCTGCTTGACGCCGCCGAGCGGCGCCTCGACGCACAGGTAGTTCAGCAGCACGTCATTGACGCAAACGCTGCCCGACTCGATGCACCGCGCCAGCGCGTTCGCCCGCTTCGCATCACGCGACCAGATGCTGCCCGACAGTCCGAGCGGGCTGTCGTTGGTGAGCCGCAGCGCTTCCTCGGCATCCGCCACACGCATCACCGGCAGCACCGGCCCGAACGTCTCTTCGTGCATGACCCGCATGTCCAGCGTCACGTCGGCCAGCAGCGTCGGCGCAAACCAATTGCCCGGCCGCGCCAGCCGTTTCCCGCCGCACAGCACGCGCGCGCCCTTCAACTTCGCATCGGCGATCTGCGCGTCGAGATGGTCGAGCTGCGGCGGGAACGTCATCGCGCCGACGTCGAAGTCCGCACCGGGTTCACGCGGCCCATGCCGCAGCTGCGCGGTCGCTGCCACACAGGCGGCCAGGAACGCGTCGGCGACCGGCGCTTCGACGAACACGCGCTCGGTGCGGATGCAGATCTGCCCGCTGTGCGCGAACGCGCTCCACACCGCGGCCTGCGCCGCGCGCGCGATGTCGGCGTCGGCGAGCACGACCATCGCCGACTTGCCGCCGAGCTCGAGGATCGCCGGGATCAGCCGTTCCGCCGCGGCCTTCGCGACCTCGCGGCCGGTGCGGACGCTGC
>CAMAUH010000118.1 GCA_945861365.1 Candidatus Kuenenia stuttgartensis | reverse complement strand
GAAGCGACACCGCCGGACCGCACTGCACACCTGGAACAGGAGCTCTCCACGCTGACGCAGTTCCTGCAAGCGCGCGCTGCCGCCGACATCGAGCAGTCGCTCCGGCTCTCGCTGCGCAGCGACGTCGAGTCGCCAGCGATGACCGAACTGCTCGGCCGCCTCGCGCTGCTGACCGAACGCATCGACGCGTTGGTGCCGCGCGACCCGGGCGCGGCGACGCCGCGCGATGCGACGAGCCATGTGCCGACCGCTGTCGCTGCGGCAGCGGACCACGACGCCAACGCGCTGCAGATGCTGCGGCAAGCGCTCTCGGTGCTCGAGCAGAGCCGCAACCTGCTGCTCGAGAACCTCGCCCATGTGCATACGACGGCGTGGAAGCGCAGCCAGCTGCACATCACCACCAAGACCACCGACAACGGCCTGCAGGTGCCGGTCAACGGCAAGGTCGTGCGCCTGTTCACCACCGGCGCCCTCGCGATCACCGACCGCACCCTCGACCTCGCGATCGACGGCGACGGCTTCTTCGCCGTGAGGCTGGCGGACGGCTCGACCGGCTACACCCGCGACGGGGGCTTGCAGGTCAACGCCGACGGCAAGCTGGTGACGCATGCCGGCAACGTGCTGCTGCCCGAGATCACGCTGCCGCAGGACACGCTCGAGATCGCGATCGACCCCGAGGGTCGCGTCAACGTGCGCACCGCCGGCAGCCCGGACGCCTCGCAGTTGCTGGGCACCATCCAGCTGCATCGCTTCGTCAGCCCATCGGGCATGTCGGCCGCCGACGGCAACGTGCTGCGCGCGACCAAGGAGTCCGGCGCCCCCATCACCGGCAATCCCTGCGCCACGGGGCTCGGCATGCTGAAGCAGGGCTTCCTCGAAGGCTCCAACGTGCAGCTCGTCACCGAGCTCATCAGCCTGCAGATGGTCGAACGCGAGCTCACGGCGATCCGCCGCCTGCTCGCCGGCTACGGCGTGTTCACGCGCTGAGCGGCACGCCCGTATGGTGCGCCAGCGTGCGCGCCACCTTGCCCTTCGCCGCGGTCGCCCTGGTGGCATTGGTGCTGCTGTGGGCACTTCGCCCGCAGTCCGATGCAGCGCCGATGACCGTCGCGACGCCGCCACCCACCGCGGTAGCGCCACCCGACTACCCGGCACCACCTGCCGCACCTGCCCCGCTGCGGCAAGCGGCCGCCACCAACGCGAACGGGTCGATCACCGGCCACATCGTCGACAGCGATGGCAAGCCCGTCGCCGCGGCGAGCGTGACGCTGGTGGTCGACGATGCGCCGAGCGAACTCACCACGCAGAGCGGCAGCGACGGCCGCTTCCTCCTCGCCGGCGCCCCCGACGGCGCCGTCGCGATCCGCATCGAAGCCCCCGGCTTCGCGACCGCCCAGCGCGGCGACCTGCATCCCGACCGCGAGCCCGACCGCCACCTCGACGTCGGCACGCTGACGCTGCACCCCGCCGTGCTGTGGCATGGCCTCGTGCTGTGCGACGGCCGCGCGATTGCCGAGGCGCAGGTGACGCTGGCGCCGCAGCTCGGGCTGGAACGCGATGCCACGCCACTGGTGCAGCACACGCGCACCGATGCACAGGGCGCGTTCGTGTTCGCGCAGGGGCCGCAGCCGGCCGTCGTCCGCGTGCGTTGCGCCGGCTACCGCGAGCCGAGGCCCCGCGAAGTCGCCGACCCGCGCCAGGACCTCCGCTTCGACCTCGTCGCCGTGCGCCGCGTGACCGGCCGCGTCGTGCGAGCCGAAGACGACGCGCCGCTGCCGAACGCCCGCATCGCCGTCGTCGCGCTGCGCGACCACATTCCCGGCGAGATCCGCGCCCGCGGCGACCTGCCAGCCAGCCCGCTCGCACCGGACGGCAGCTTCGACCTCGAGCTACCCGAAGCGACGCTCTGCTTCGTCGAGGTCATCGCCGACGGCCGCGTCGCCCAGGCGCGCGGACCGTTCGAGACGACGGCCTCGGTCGGTCCGCTGACCATCCCGATGCCCGCCGGCGTCGTCGTACTGGGCACGGTGACGTGGCGCGGCGACCCGATGTCCGGCTACGCGCAGCTGCTGCCCGAGACCGGCGAAGGCGAAGCGGTGGCCGCGGCCGAGATCCGCCGCGACGGCCGGCTGCGCCTGCCGCCCGCGCCACCCGGCCGCTGGCTGCTGCGCATCGGCCCGCTGCACGGCGCACTGCAGGAACGCCTCGTGGACCTGCAGCTGCCCGGCCCGCAGTCGGTGGAAGTCACGATCACCGAAGGCACCCGCCTCGTCGGCAACGTGAACGGCCCGTTGCCGAACGGCCCGATGGTGCTGTGCCGACATGCGACCGGCTGGACGCGCAGCGGCCCCGTGCAGGCTGACGGTTCGTTCGCCGTCGAATCCCTGTTTCCGGGCACCTGGACGGTGTTCTGCGAGGGACGCGGCGGTCTCGCGATGGCGGCCGAGGCCATGCTGCAACCGCTGCTCGAACCGCGCACGGTGGTGGTGCGCAGCGAAGCAGAGCTCCGCTTCGGCATCGACAGCCCGGCACTGCGGTTCGGCACCTTGCAAGGCATGGTGCAAAGCGGCGGCGATCCGGCCCGCATCGAACTAGTACCGACGGATCCGGTGCAGCGGCGCGCGCCGGGCAACTTCCTGGTGCAGCAAGCCGACGAACGCGGCGCGTTCACCCTCTATCCGGTGCTACCTGGGACCTGGCAGGTGCTGCTCGTGCGCGGCGAACTGCGGCGCACGGTGAACGTCGTCGTCACCGCCGGCCAGACCACGACGGTGACCTTCCCGGAGTGAACGCGCGCGCGTGCGGGTAGCCTGCCGCCCCGCATGAAGCCCTCGTCCTCCCTCGTACTGCTCGGTCTCGCCGCGTGCGCGTCGGCGCCGACCGGTTCGCCGCCCACCAAGGACCAACTGCTCGCGCACGTGCGCTTCCTCGGTGACGACCAGCTCGAAGGCCGCGGCCCCGGCACGCGCGCCGATCTGCTCGCACGCCACTACATCGCCACGCAGCTGCAGGCGAGCGGGCTGCAGCCCGGCGGCGCCGACGGCAGCTGGATGCAACCGGTGCCGATCCTCGGCATCACGACGAAGGTCACGGAGCCGCTGACCGCCCGCGGCGTCGGCGGGAACTCGACTTTCAAGGTGATCGAGGACTTCACCGCGGTCGCCGGCGACCCCGCCGCGACGTCGGCGTGGCGCGACGCTGAACTGGTGTTCGTCGGCTTCGGCATCCACGCGCCGGACAAGCAGTGGGACGACTTCGGCGGCGTCGACGTGCGCGGCAAGGTGCTGCTGTTCATGAACGACGACCCCATCGACGACCGCTTCGCCGGCAAGGCGCGGCTCTACTACGGGCGCTGGAGCTACAAGTACGAGGAAGCCGCGCGGCGCGGCGCCCTCGGTGCGATCGTCATCCACACGGCGCCGTCGGCCGGCTACCCGTTCCAGGTCGTGCAGGCGAACCAGGACCGCGCCAACTTCTGGCTGCCGTTCCCGAAGGACCAGCCGACGCTCGGCATCCGTTCGTGGGTCAGCGAGGACGCGGCGAAGAAGCTCTGTGCGCTCGGCGGCCACGACCTCGACGCGCTGCGCAACGCCTCGCAGCAGCGCAGCCAGCCGCCGGTCGCGCTCGGTGTGACGCTCGGCCTCGCGATCCAGAACGACGTGCGCGAACTGCAATCCGGCAACGTCGTCGGCCTGCTGCCCGGCAGCGATCCGGTGCTGAAGGACGAGTATGTCGTCGTCACCGCGCACTGGGACCACCTCGGCATCGGCAAGCCGCGCAACGACGACGCGATCTACAACGGCGCCGTCGACAACGCGTCCGGCTGCGCTGGCCTGCTGACGCTCGCGCGCGCCTGCGCCGGCCTGCCCGAACGGCCGCGCCGCAGCATGCTGTTCGTCGCGGTGACCGCCGAGGAGTCGGGCCTGCTCGGCTCGCAGTTCTTCGCGCGCAACCCGACCGTGCCGGCCGCCAGCATGGTGGCGAACTTCAACGTCGACGGTCTGAACGTGTGGGGCCGCACGCACGACATCGAGTTCATCGGCCACGGCAAGAACAGCCTGACCGCGCTCGCCGAAGGCATCGCCAGGGCCCACGGCCGCCGCATCGAGCCCGACAGCAACCCGGACCTCGGCCTGTTCTACCGCAGCGACCACTTCAACTTCGCGCGCATCGGCGTGCCGGCCGCGTACTTCAAGGCGGGCAAGGACTTCCTCGACCAGCCCGAGGATCGCCGCCGCATGAAGAACAGCTACACGACGGTGCACTACCACCAGCCGAGCGACGAGCTGGCGAAGTGGTGGAACCTCGACGGCGCGGTCGAGGACCTGCAGGTGCTGTTCGAGTGCATGGTCGCGGTCGGCAACGACGACGCGCGGCCGACGTGGACGCCGGGCGACGAGTTCGAGAAGGCACGCTGACGGCGTGGCCGCACCGCTTCCCACCGCCGCTCAAGCCCGGCAGGGCGCCATCGCCGCCGGCCTGTGCTACCTGTTCTGGGGCCTGGTGCCGATCTACTGGCGCGAGCTGCGCGCCATCGACGCGACCGAACTGATCGCGCACCGGCACGTGTGGTCGCTCGCCGTGCTGCTGCTCTTGGTCACGCACCAGGGCGGCTTCGCCGCGGTGCGCGAAGCATTGCGCGGGCCGCGCGCGTTGCTGACCAACCTGCTCAACGCGGTGCTGCTGACGACGAACTGGTGGATCTACGTGTGGGCCGTCAACCGCGGCCACGTGACCGAGTGCAGCCTCGGCTACTACCTGGTGCCGCTCGTCAACGTCGCCGCCGGCCGCTTCGTGCTGCACGAACGGCTGCGGCGCCTGCAGTGGCTGGCGATCGCGTGCGCGTCGCTCGGCGTGCTGCTTCTGCTGGTTCAGCTGGGCACGATGCCGTGGATCGCGCTGTCGCTGGCGGGCAGCTGGGGTGCGTACAGCCTGATGCGCAAGCGGTCGCAGGTCGGCGCGCTGACCGGGCTGACGGTCGAGACGCTGCTGCTGGCGCCGTTCGCGGCGGCGTTCCTGCTGTGGCGCGTGCACACCGGCGAAGGGGCGCTGGGTCGCGTCGACCTCGGCATGCACGTGCTGGTGCTGAGTTCGGGCGTGATCACGGCGCTGCCGCTGCTGCTGTTCGCGTACGGCGCGCAGCGGATCCGGCTGTCGACGCTCGGACTGCTGCAGTACGTGTCGCCGAGCGTGCAGCTGCTGCTGGCGGTGTGGCTGTATGGCGAGCCGTTCACGCGCGAGCGGGTGATCAGCTTCGGCTGCATCTGGGTGGCGCTGCTGCTCTATTCGGTCGATGGCGTGCGCGCGCAGCGGCGCATGCGCGGCTGACGAGGCTGCGTTGGTCAGTCGGTACCGCGGCGAGTCTCGTGCTCTTCCCGTCCGTGGTTGCGCGTGAGTTCCCGCACCTTCAGGTGCATCGCCATGCCCAGCGCCAGGAACACGACCGCGGCGAGCCACACATGGACCACGCTGACCTGCCCAGCACCGAGCCCGAGGATGGCGAACAGACCCGACGCGGCGAGCGCAATCCCCACCCCGAACAGCAGCAGGGCGAAGAGGTCGACGGCGCGGACATCGCGCTTGCTGTAGGTCGTCGTCCCGGCTGGCGGCATGCCCATGGCTATCGGCCGCCGGAGCGATCCGGCGGGAGCAGTGCAGCAAGGCCACATCGTCCGGGCCCATCGGGCACCTCGCCAAGTGCGTTGCCGCTGGAGTCAACCGGCCGGCGCCCGCACCGCGAGCCCATCGACGACCCGCGGCTGCTCGGTTCGGCACGCGACCACACCGTGGCCGCGCCGGCGGATCTCCTTCAGCTCCTCCGGCCGCAGCTGCGTCGGTCGATGACTGAGTTTAGTCATCCATCACTGACCAAAGTCATGCAGCCACCGGAAGCCCCGGCCAAATGCCGTTAGCCGCTTCTTACCTAGCACTTGCGAGCACCAATCCGACTCACGCCGTCGGCAGCTCCAGCCGGAAGCACGCGCCATCCCCACCCCCAGCAGCGAGCGACAGCTCGCCGCCGAGATCGCGCGCCAACCCGCGCGCCAGCGCCAGCCCGAGGCCCACACCCGGCACCTCGTTGCTGCTCGCCGCGACCGCGCCGCGATCGAACGGCGCGAAGATGCGCTGCTGCACCGCCGCCGGCACGCCCGGTCCGTGGTCGCGCAGCGTGAACACCATGCGTTCGCCATGCCGCGCCACCCGCAGCTCCACCGAACGATCGCTGGCGTCGCGCGCGTACTTCGCGGCGTTGTCGACCAGGTTGAACAGGATCTGCCCGACCGCGTCCTCGTCGGTGTGCACGACCGCCGCGTCGCCATCGACGTGCACCGACAGCGTCAACGATGCCTCGGCGAGCCGCCGCTGCAGCACCGGGGCGATGCGATCGACCAGTGCTGCTACCGCATGCCGTTCGCGCCGGCTGGTGAAGCGCCCCTCTTCGAGCCGCGACCACGCCAGCACGTTCTCGACGACGCGCGCCAGCCGATCCGACTCGCGCTGCAGCGTCTGCAAGTACTCACGCTGTGCTGTGGGGTCCTGCACCACGCCGTCGGCGAGCATCTCGCTGTACATGCGGAACGTCGTCAGCGGCGTACGAAGTTCGTGCGTCACCGCCGACGCGAAGCGCGCGCGCCGTTCGCCGTAGCCGATCGCGGCGCGCAGCGTGAAGCCGAGCACCGCGAGCCCGAGCAGCGTCACGCCCCACGTCAGTGACAGCATCCACGGCAGCGGCAGGCCGCTCGCCAGCAGATCCGCGCCGTTGGCCTCGAAGCGCGCCGGTACCGAGGCCAGCATCGACGGCTGCTCGTTGGCGTGCGGTTGCTCGCAGCGCACGAGCCGCGTGCTGTCCGGCGGGAACAGGTCGGCGACCAATGCCAGCAGCTCGCGCTGCAGTTGCGTCCAATCGACCAGCGCACCTTGCACACGCGTGACGCCGCCGAGCGTGACGCGGCGCGCGAACAGCAACAGCGCACCGTCCTTGGTTTCGAGCCAGACCGGCAACATCGGGCCGACCTCTTCGGCCAGGTCGACGCGGCGGACGGGCTGGACGACGTCGGCGAACGGCTGCGACGCCGCCGCCATCAGCCGCAGCTGCGCATCGAACGAGTTGCCGTCCGCCAACTGCGGCTGCAGGTTCTGTGCGAAGGCACGCTGCCGATTGCTCAGCTCCTGCACGCTCTGCTTGGTCTGCGCCGGCGCTTCCGGCGCCACGGGATTGCAGCCCATCATCGGCAGCGCGGCGGCGGCGCCGACGACGCGCTGCTCGAGCTGCGCCCGATCCAGCCGCCCCGCCAGCTCGCGCAGACGGCTCGCCGCGCGCTCCAGCAACGCATTGTCGATGCCGTTCGCCTCGCAGACGTCGCGTTCGTTGCCGGTCGGTACCTGCGGACTGGTCAGGCCATCGGGACCGACCTCGAAGTGCAGCGGGAACACCGCCGACTCGCTGCCGAGCAGCGGTGACTTCACCAGCACCTCGTCGGGGCCAAGGCGCGTGTAGCCCTTCGTCCATGCCGTCTGCGCGGCCGGGAACGCGCGGAACTCGCCGACCGGCCGCATCGCCTCGCGCGCCAGCAGCGGCGACAACCAGCTGTCCATGCGCCACAACGCGAGCCGCAGCCGTTCGTGCAGTGCGGCTTGGCGGCGCGCCTGCAGTTCGTCGCGATCGAGCTGCACCAGCACGACCGTCAGCCACGACACGACCGCGAGCAGCACCGCGGCGGTGATGCCAAAGCCCAGCCACGCGCGCGAACGAGCGGGGCTCACGAAGCACCCTCGGCCGCCGCCATCATGTAGCCCTTGCCGCGCACGGTCAGCACCACCTGCGGTGCGTCGGACGGATCGCCGAGCTTGTCGCGCAGGTTGACGATGTGCATGTCGACCGCGCGCGAACTCGCATCGCCGCCCTGCAGACCCCACACGCGCTCGAGCAGCTCGCTGCGCGCGATCGCGCGACCGCGGTTCGTGACCAGGTAGCGCAGCAGTTCGCCCTCGCGCTCGGACAGCGGAGCGCGGCTGCCGTCGGGCCGCTGCACCTCGCGGCGGTCGAAGTCGATGGTGCGGCCGGCGACGGCGATCGTGCGCACGTCGGACGGCCGCTCGGCACTGCGCCGCAGCACGGCACTGACGCGCGCCAGCAGTTCCTTGCTCGAGAACGGCTTCACGACGTAGTCGTCGGCGCCGGTCTGCAGGCCGTGCACGCGGTCCTGCTCGGCGCCGCGCGCGGTGACCAGGATCACCGGCAGCGCCGGCCGCACGCGCCGCACCTCGGCGAGGATCTGGAAGCCATCGCGCTTCGGCAGCATCACGTCGAGCACGGCGAGGTCGAGCTGCGCCGACGTCGCGATGTCCTGCCCTTCCTGGCCGCAGCCGCTGGCGATCACCGCGTAGCCGGCGAACTGCAGCGCGTCGACGAGCCCGCGGCGGATCGCCGCGTCGTCCTCGACCACCAGCACGGTCTTCTTCGGGCTCATCGGGATCAGCGTAGCCCGAAGCGACGGTCCTCGACCGCGTCCTGATGGCATTGGATGCACGACGCGACCTTGCCGGCCGCGGTGACGACGCCATCGCGGTCGATGGTGCCGTAGATCCAGCCCTGGTCGGTGTCCTTGGTGTCCGCCGCCAGCTTGTGCATCACGAACAGGCCGTGGAACGCGCCGGCGTGGCAGACCTTGTCGCCCTCCTGCAGCACCGGCGCGCCGAACGAGTACCGCTCGCTCGCCTCGGTCTTGCCGGCCTGCGGGCCGTCGACGCACTGCCACGACTCCTTGACCAACGTCTGGCCGACCTGGGCTGGCTGACCGGCCTTCAGGTACTCGCCGTTCTCGGCCATGCGCGCATACAGCAGGTACAGCTTCTGGCCGTGCTCCTTCTCGGCGGCCGAACGGCGCGCCAGCGTCGGCGGCAGGCGGCAGTCGGTCGGCGCGCGCTTCGCCTCGCCCGTCACGCGCGGGAACGCCTGGTAGTCCTTCGCGGCGGCCTTGATGGTCTCGGTGAACGGCGACTCGACGTCCTTCGCCTTCACTGGCTGCGGCGCCGGCTTCGGTTCGAAGCCGCGCGCCTTCGCCTGCTGCCGCACCGACTCCAGCACCGCCTGCTCGAAGCGCTGCTTGCCGTCCTTGCCGAGCTTGCCCAGCTCCTGCTGCACGAACGCATCGCGCTGCTTGCCGAGATCGTCGACCTTGCCTTTCAGCTCGCCGCGCCGCTGCGCGTTGCTGGCCACGTGCGCCTTCAGCGCGTCGAGCGACAGCGCGCGCAGGGCCTCGGGCAGGTCGTCCTTCTTCAGCGCCGCGAGGTCGAACTTCGGGTCCTTGGTCGCGTCGACCAGATCCCACTGCGGGTTGTCGTACAGCTCGCCCGCCTTGGTCTGGCACCGCTGCGCCGCCGCCGCCAGGTTGAGCCGCGCCGCATTGCCGTCCTGCGCGCGCTGGTTGTCGGCCCACGCCGTGCGCTGCGCGCCGTACGGCACATAGGTCGTGTTCATCGCGATGCTGAGTTCGCTCAGCTGCTTGTCGAACGGCGTCTCGATGACGACCGTGTCGTTCTGCTGGATCGCCGCGAACTGGCCGTCGGCGAGCTTGGCGACCTCGCGCCAGGCCGGCGCCAGCTCGTCGCCCGGGTTGCCGCAGTAGATCGTGTTGACCACGATGCCGCGCGCGATCGCCGCCTTGGCGGCATCGGCCGTCGGCACCTGCGGATCCTGCGTCGCGGCTTCGTTGCCGGCGACGAACAGCAGCTGCAGCGACTGCTTGTCGGTCGACCACTGCAGGTCGCGCAACGCGGTCTGCACGACGCGCGCGACGTATTCCTCGCCGCCGTTCGTCGTCAGCGCGAACAGCTTCTGCGACACCAGGTCGAGGTCGGTCGTGAAGTCGGTCTCGACCTTGACCCAGCCCTTCTCGGCCTCGTGCGCCTGGCAGCCGAACGTCAGCAGCGCCACGCGCAGCGTCGGCGTCGGCTTCAACGTCGCCAGCTCGTTGACGACGGCCCACAGGTTCTGGCGCGCCTGGTTGATGAGCCCGTCCATGCTGCCGCTGATGTCGAGGCAGATGGCGAGATCGACCGCGCGCGTCTTGGTGACGGGCTGCACCGCGGC
>CAMAUH010000117.1 GCA_945861365.1 Candidatus Kuenenia stuttgartensis | reverse complement strand
CGTTCCGCCAGCAGCACCAGCAGCGGCCCGACCACGCAGTCCTCCTTGCTCGCCATGCCGGCGGCCATCAACAGCACCGCGAAGCACCGCCACCGGAACGGCGATGGCGACGCCGCGGCGCGCAACGTCGCCCACAGGCTCATCAGCAGGAACCCGCTGAACAGCAGCGTCGAGCGCTGCGTCGCATAGGCGACCGCGTCGGTCGCCAACGGATGGCAGACCCACAGCAATGCGATCGCGCTGGCGAGGCCGCGACCGCGGCCAGCGACGCGTTCGCGCAAGTTCGATGCAGCCAGTGCTGCGCGCAGCACCAGCCAAAGCAGCAGCGCATTGCCCAGGTGCAGCAGCACGTTGGCCAGGTGCGGTCCGAACGGGCCGGGGCCGAAGACGGCGAAGTCGAGCACCAGCGACAGGCACGCCAGCGGGCGGTTGGCCAACGGCTGGTGTTGCGGGCCGAACGCCGCTGCCCACGCGCCCCCGGCCTGCAGCGCCTCGTTGCCGACGATCGCCGGATGGTCGTCGAACAGGTATTGCCCGTGCCAGCAGCCCCACCATGCAAACAGGCCGGCGGCCACGATGCCCACCGCATGCAGCCAGGCACTGGCTGGCGGAGCTGCGGCGACGGCGACGGGACTCGGCAGGCGGGCCATGCGCGCACAGGTTCGACAACCGGGCACGCCCGTGCAACCCGTCAGCGCGATTGACGGCCCGCGTCGGCACCGTTCCCATGGCGGCCCGATGAACTACCGCGATCTCGATCCCGCCGACGCGCAACGTGAACTGCAGGCCGACCCGACGCTGCGCATCCTCGACGTGCGCACCGCCCCCGAGAACGCGAGCCACCGCCTGCCGAACGCGGTGCTGATCCCGGTGCAGGAACTCGACCGCCGGCTCGCCGAGCTCGACAAGAACGCCAACTGGCTGGTGCACTGCGAGCACGGCCGCCGCAGCCTGTTCGCGTGCGAGATGATGGCGCAGGCCGGCTTCAAGAAGCTGGCGAACCTGCGCGGCGGGCTCGCCTACTGGTCGGGCTGCGGGCTGCCGCTGGTCACCGGCAAGGGCTGAGGCCCTTGCCGTCGGCAGCGGATCACTTCGGCCAGATCGCCGCCGCCTTCCTGCACTCGTCGACGGTCGGCACCAGCGCCAGGCGGATGTAGCGCTCCTGGCCCTTGCCGAAGAACGCGCCCGGCGCCACCACGATGCCGACCTCGCGGCAGCGCTGCGCGTAGGCGACGCCATCGGTGCCCGCGGGCACCTCGATCCACAGGTACAAGCCGGCCTGGCTGCCGTGCACCGTCAAGCCGCGCGCCTTGCACAGCTCGAGCAGCACCGCGCGCTTCGCCGCGAACACCGCCACGCGTTCCTTGACGTGCGACTCCTCCGTCCACGCCACGGTCGCCGCGGCCTGCACGAACTCCTGCGGCGCGTTGCCCATGCTGGCGCGGAAGCGCTTGTAGGTCGCGATCAGCTCGGCATCGCCGGCGACGAAGCCGGAGCGGTAGCCGGTCATGCCCGAGCGCTTGCTCAGCGAGTGCACGGCGAGGCAGCCCTTCTTGCCGAACTCGAGCAGGCTGCGCGGCCGTGGGCCTTCGTAGTGCAGGTCGACGTAGCACTCGTCGCTGACCAGCACGAAGCCGTACTCCTCGCGCACTTCGACCCAGCGGCGGAACAGCGCGTCGGGCAGGCAGAAGCCGGTCGGGTTGTGCGGGTAGTTCAGGAACACCACCGACGCGCGCTTCAGCACCGACTCCGGCAGCGCATCGGGGTCCATCGCGTAGCCGTTGCCGACCGACAGCGGCACCGCGTACGTCCACGCTTCCGCGAACAGCGCGCCGATCTCGTAGACCGGGTAGGCGGGCTCGCCGTACAGCACCAGGTCCTTGTCGCTCGGCACCTGCACGAACGTCATCGGCAGGTGGAACAGCGCTTCCTTGCTGCCGGTCGTCGCCAGCACCTCGGTGTCGGCGTCGACCGCGACCGCGAAGCGGCGCTTCAGGTACGCGGCGACCGCGTTGCGCAGCGGCTTCGTGCCGGCGGTCGGTGGGTACTGCGACACCGGATCGGTGCCGTCGAACATCGCCTGCCGCAGCAACTGCGGCGTCGGTTCGCGCGGATCCCCGGTGCCGAAGTCGAAGATCGGCAGGCCGCGTGCGGCGATCTGCTGCTTCCAGCCCGACAGCTGCTCCATCGGGTAGGTCGGCAACTTGCGCAGGCGCTCGTTCACTTGCCGCCCTCGGCTTTGCCACCCGCCGGCTTCTTCGCAGCGTCGAGCTTGGCAGCGAGTTCGTCGCGCACCTTCTCCAGCAGCTTCTTCGTCGCCGCGATGCCGTCCGGTTCCGACAGCTTGCCGCCTTCGTACTCGATGCCGATGAAGCCGCGCCAGCCGTGCTTGACCACCACGATGTCGAGCATGCGGTGGAAGTCCGTGTGGATCTCCTCGCCCTTTTCGTCGAAGTCGTGGCTCTTGGCGCTGACGCCGCGCGCGAACGGCATCAGCTCGTCGGTGCCCTGGTAGCGGTCGTACTGTTCCTTGTCCGAGATGCGGAAGTTGCCGAAGTCCGGCAAAGCACCGCAGCGCTTGTGGCCGACCAGCTTCAGCGTCTCGCTGAGCCACTTGCCCGACGACGACAGGCCGCCGTGGTTCTCGACGATGACGTCGATGCCGTGCTTGTCGCCGTACTCGCTGAGCGCGCGCAAGCCGTCGGCGGCGAGCTTCTGCTGCTCCTCGTAGCTGCCCTGGCTCTGCGCGTTGACGCGGATCGCGTGGCAGCCGAGCGCCTGCGCGGCTTCGACCCACTGGTGATGGTTCGCGACCGCCTGCTTGCGCCCGGCCTCCTTCGGATCGCCGAGCGCCCCTTCGCCGTCGCACATGATCAGCACGCTCTGCACGCCGGCGTCGCTGCAGCGCTTCTTCAACTCGGCGACGTACTTGGCGTCGCGCGCCTTGTCCTTCCAGAACGAGTTCACGTACTCGACGCCGGTGCAGCCGAGTTCCTTCGCGCGCTTGGGGAAGTCGAGGTTGTCGAGCTCCTTGGCCCGCAGGGCGCGATGCAGCGACCACTGCGCGAGGCTGATCGGGAACAGCGGCGCCGAGGCGGGGCGCAGCGAACGGGCGGGAAGCGCCATGGCCGAGCAGAAGGCCGCGGCACCACCGAGGAACTGGCGACGATCGAGCGAGAACGTACCGGACATCCGGGCATTGGAGGAGCACGGGCGCGACCACGCAACCCTCGCGGTCGTTCCGACCGCTCGCTATCGTCCGCGCCCTCGCAACCCGGCCGTCGAGGCCCCCACCCAGCAGCACCCGACAGACATGGCGATCCGCGTCACCGAAGCCAAGAAGGGCATGGTCGTCCGCTACGAGAACGACCTCTACCAGATCACCCGCTACGACCACCTGACGCCAGGCAACCTGCGCGCGATCCACCACGTGTACTTCAAGAACCTGAAGAACGGTCGGCAGAAGGAAGTGCGCATGAAGACGAGCGACACGCTCGACCTCGTCTATCTGGACTCGCGCCAGTCGCAGTACCTGTTCAAGGACTCGCTCGGCTACACGTTCATGGACAACGAGAGCTTCGAGCAGTTCGTGCTGTCGGCCGACGTGGTCGGCGAATCGATGCAGTACATCACCGACAACAGCACCGTCACGGTGGTGTTCTGCGACAGCGAGGCCCTGACGATCCAGCTGCCGCCGGCCGTGGTGCTCGAGATCAAGGAGACCGAGGACGCCGTGCGCGGCGACACGGTCAGCGCGGTGCAGAAGCCGGCGACCTGCAGCACCGGCCTCGTCATCAAGGTGCCGGCGCACATCAAGGTCGGCGAGATGGTGAAGGTCAGCACCGACACCGGCGAGTTCATGGGCCGCGCCTGACGCGGCCGCGACCGGCGCTCACCAGAGCCGGGTCACGTCGATGACGACGCCGCGGAACACGCGGCAACGCAGGTGTTCCGCGCAGGTGAGCGGCTCGCTGTAGACCCCACCTCGCAGCACGAACTGCTGCACGACGCGCGCCTCGCGGTCGACCAGCCAGTACTCGCGCACGCCGGCACGTTCGTAGCGATCGCGCTTCAACGTGCGGTCGCGCTTGCCCGACGACGGCGACAGGATCTCGACCAGCAGGTCCGGCACGCCAGTGACCTTCTTGGTGCCGAGCACCGCGCGGTTGTCGCGATGCACGACGACGAGGTCCGGCTGCACGACGGTGCCGCGGCCCAGATGCACATCCAGCGGTGCGCTGAACGTCTCGCCGAGCCCGACATCGTCGATCTGCGCCATCAGCTGGTGCACGAGCCGGCTGCCCGCCCGCTGGTGGCCGATCTCAGGCGACGGGGTCACGTAGTGCCTCCCGTCGATGATCTCGTGCCGGTGGCGATCGGGCGGGATCTTGCAGTAGTCCGCGTACGTCCAGTTCGAACGACGCGCGTGCTTCGTCACGGTCGGCGTGGGCATCTCGCATTCCACCATAGCGACTCCTTCGTGCTCCGCACGGCCCCTACGGCCGCGTGCGCACGCCCATGAGTGACATGAAGTGCTCGCCGGTGGCAGGAATCTGCGCATTCCAATCGATCGATCCGTTCGCTACAGCCCGAGCCGCCGCAACACCTCGGCACGGCCGAGTCCCTGCTCCCTGCACACCCGCCGCAGCTCGTCGTCCTCCGCTCGCACCACCACGACCCCGCTCGGCAAGCGCGCGACCTTGCAGCGCACCGACCCGAACGCCGTCGCGCGCGTCTCGCTCCAGCGCTCCAGCACGCTGCGCTGCACGCGATGCCGGCGCACGCCGAGCGTCGATGATTCCTCGAGCAGCAGCGCTTCGAGCGGCAGCACGCGGGCGTCGTCGCACAGCACCGTCAACAGCACGCCGGGCCGCCCCTTCTTCATCGTGATCGCCGTCGCGAACGCATCGACCGCGCCGCGCGCCAGCAGTTCGTCCAGCAGCCAGCCGATCTGCTCGCCGGTCGCGGTGTCGAGCTGGCACTGCAGCTCGACCAGCTCCGTCGGCGACGTCGAGCCCGCCGCGGTGCCGATCGACACGCGCAGCAGGTTCGGCACGTCGGCATCGTCGCGCGTGCCGGCGCCATAGCCGATCCGTTCGCTGGTGAACGTGACCGGCGTATCGAAGTGGTCGACCAGTTCGCGCAGCAGTGCTGCACCGGTCGGCGTCGTGCGCTCGCCGCGCAGGCCGCCGTGCCGCACCGGGATGCCGTGCAGCAGCGCCGCCGTCGCCGGGGCAGGCACCGGCAGGATGCCGTGCGCGGCGCGCACCGTGCCGGAGCCGACCGCGATGCCGTTCGCGTGGATGGCCTCGACGCCGAGCAGGTGCGTCGCGTAGCAGGCGCAGACCACGTCGACGATGGTGTCGGCGGCGCCGACCTCGTGGAAGTGCACGACGTCGATCGACACCCCGTGGGCCGCGGCTTCGACCGCGCCGATCGCGCGATAGACCGCGAGGCAATCGGCCTTCACCGCGTCCGGCAGTTCGGCGCGCTGCACGATCGCTTCGATCTCGCGCAGCCCGCGGTGCGCGTGGCCCGCGGTCGGCAGCGAGGGTCCACTCGGGGTCGCGATCGGCGTGAAGGTGTGGCCATCGGCGGGCGTGCCGCCGACGTCGACGACGAAGTGGGTGCCGGCGAGGCTGGCCCGTAGCACCTTCTCAGCTCGGATCGAGACGCCAGGCAGCTGCAGCGAGCGCACCGCCGCCTGCAACGGCGCCAACGGCACCCCGGCATCGAGCAGTGCGCCGACCCACATGTCCCCGGCGACGCCGGACCAACCATCGAAGACTGCGATGCGCATACGAACGAGGAACGACCTTTGCCTTGGAGGGGCCAGCGCGTGGATGCTGGCGCCGGTGGCGGCTGCGCAACAGTGCAGCGACACCGAGGAAGCTGGCGATACTACGCGGCCAATCCCGACCTTGGGAACGCACTGATGCATGCACACCCGAACCAGCTGGAGTCGCACTGCCCGCCCCGGTGGCGCAGCACCCTGTTCGGGAAAGCTCTCGGGTCCGCACTGTTCGGCGTGCTGTGCGCTTTCGCGCAAGCCCAGGACCCGGCGATCGATCGCCTGGTCAGCGCCGATGCGACGCGGCTGCTGCGGCACCAGGACCCGCTCGTGCGCGGCGAAGCCGCCCTGGTGGCCGCCAGCAGCCACGACCGCGACGTGTTGGCGCAGGTGCTGGCGCTCGCCAACGACAGCCACGCCGGATGCCGCCAGCGGGCACTGCTGGCGCTCGGCGTGTTCGGTTCGCCGGCCGCCGTCAACGCGCTCGACAACTGCTTGCGCGACGGCAATCGCAGCGACGCGGATGCCGTCGTCGCCGCGTTCGCGCTCGGCATGGCCCCTGAAGAGGCCGCCAGCGGTGTGGTGACGCGGGTGCTGGCTTCGGTCATGCAGGGCAGCTGGAAGCGGCAACGCGACCTGTTGGTGGCGCTGCTGCTCGGCATCTCGCTGCAGACCGAACGGCACGACGGTGCCGCGCTGCGGCAGTTGCTCGACAACGAATCCAACCGCGATCCCGAAGTCCGCGGCCTGCTGCTGACCCTGCTGCTGCCGGTCGACCCGACGCTGCGCGGCGCGGCGCTCGATCGCGTGCTCGACCGCGGCGAACCAGCCGAACGCACAGCCGTGCTGCGCTGGCTCGGCACCTGTGACGAAGGCATCGACAGCGAACTGCTGCCCCACCTCGAGCGCATCGCCAGCCGCGGCAGTACGGCCGGCGATCGGGCCGGCGCACTGCAGGCGTTGGCGCGCGTACACCACGTTCACGCCGTCGAGCTGGCGACCAAGGCGTTGCGCAGCAATGAGCCACAGGAGGCGCCTGCGGGACTGGCGACGCTGCTGGAGCTCGGCGGTGCACGCATGCGGGCACCGTTGGAACAGCGCCTGCTCGAGGAGCGCGACCCGGCGTGCCTTGCAGCGCTGCTGCAGCACTACCAGGCCCCCCTGTCGACAGCACTCGCCGACCACTGTGCCAAGCTCGCGACCGATCCGGCAGCCAGCTGGTCGGCACGCGCCTCGGCGACCGTGACGTTGGCCCACCACCGGCCGGAACGCGCCGAACCCCTGCTGCGGGATGCGTTCCGCAAGACGACGGCACGGAGCACGCTGCTGCCGTTGGCACTGGCACTCGCGCGCGCCGCCGAGCCCGCGCCGTTGTCGCGGCTGCTGGAGCCGGGCACCCGGCTCACCGACGACCCCACACGCTGGATCGCCCTGGTGCGCGCCGGCCACGCGGAGGCCCGCAGGGTTTTGTTGCAACAGCTGACGGCCCGCGACGCCAGTGCGAGCAACCTGGCCACGAGCCTCTCGGTATGGCGACGCGCCGAAGTGCTGCGCGCACCGCACCTGCACGGCACGACGCTGCCGGCGGCCCTGCGCGAATTGCTCGGCGAGTGACGGTCAGCGCTGCGGCGCGTCAGTTCTTCGGAGCCACGGCGCGCTGCACCTGCGCGGTGATGTCGACCAACGCCAACGCCATCGCGGTCACCAGCGCATCCACGCTGCGGCTGGCCGCCGACTGCACCGACTCGAGCCGCTGCTCGGCGACCCCCGCCATCGCCACGCGCAGCGTGCACTGCACCCGCACCCGCGGCGCACCGACGACATCGAACTCGAACCGCTCCAGGTCGACGACGACGTCGAGCCCGCTGCCGCTGGCCGACAAGCCGCGCGCCAGCGCCGCCTGCAGCAACGCCGACGGCTCGGCGATCCAGCGATGGTCCGCGTCGAACGTGAACTCGCGGTCGCCGACGCGGTACGCCAGTTCGCGACCGAGGTGCGGCGGCGACTGCACCCGCAAGCGCACGGCCGGCAACCCGGCCGGCACGGGAGGCAACTCGCGCGGCGTGGGATCGAACCAGCGCACCGCCGGTGCTGGCGGCGACGAACTGAAGCACGCGGACAACAACAGCGGCACCAGCGCGCCGGCGAGACGAGGCAGGGACTTCATCGCGGGATCTCCGTCGGCGCACGCTGCACGCCGCGGCCGTACAGCAAGGCACCAGGGTCACGTTCGAGCAGCACGGCGAGTCGTTCGATCGCGGCCAGCGTCGACCGGAACTGCACCAGCTCCGCCCGCACCGCATCGCCGAGATCGCCGACCTGGCCGGTCGCGGTGCGCAACGACGCGGTCGTCTCGGCCACCTTCGCCGCATCGATCTGCGCGCGCAGTTGCGCGGCGACCCCGCGCAGTTCGGCCAGCGTCGCGCCGAACGGCGCCTGTTCGTCGCGCAGGGCGGCGGCGGCATCCGCGGCGGCCGCCCGCACGCCGGCGAGCGTCGTGTTGACGTTGGCCACCACATCGCGCTGCTGCAGGTCCAGCACGAACGAATCGACGCGCTGCAGCAACTGCGTCAGCTGCTGCGTCAGCTGCGGCACCTTCGCCGCCTGCAGCTCGGTGCGCAGCACGTCGACCAGTTCGCGCGCGGAAGACGCGATCGATGGCAACTCGCGCAGCACGTCGCGGCTGGCGGCCTCCAGGCTCTTGGCGGTGCTCGGCACCGTGCGGATCGTGTTCTGTTCCGCCGGCACCGCGAACGGCAGTTGCTGCGGGCCGGTCGGCGGGTCCGGGAAGAAGTCGACCTGCACGAACGAGGTGTTGGTGACCCACGACATCACCACCTGCGCGCGCAGCGTCTGGCAGGCCTCCGCCAGGTTGGCGACGTCGAGCTTGATGTCGCGCAGCTTGTCGTCGTAGAGGGCCGCTTCGACCTCGAGGTGCTTCTTGTCCTCGGCGACGTTGATCTTGCGCACGACACCGATGGTGACGCCGCGGAACTTGACCGGCGAGCCTTCCTCGAGCCCGGTCAGCGCCTCGTCGAAGTACGCATACGCCGGGTGCACGACGCGCTGCAGTTTGTTGGCGCCGATCCAGGCGCCTCCGAGCATCGTCGCGGCACAGCCTGCGACGACGAACAGGCCGAGTTTCCAACGGTTCGCGGGAGCGGTCACGGATTCCTCGCCAGTGCCTCGCGGCGGAAGAAGGCTTGCACGCGCTGGTCGGTCGAACGATCGGCGAGATCGCGCGGCGCACCGCGCGCGATGATGCCACCGGCCGCGCGGTCCAGCATGATGCATTGGTTGGCCACGGCGAAGATGCTCGGCAGTTCGTGCGTCACCATCACGATGGTAACGGCGAGGTCGCGCGCCAACGTCAGGATCAACGCATCCAGTTCGGCCGCGGTGACCGGATCGAGCCCCGCCGACGGCTCGTCGAAGAACAGGATCGGCGGATCGAGCGCGAGCGAGCGTGCGATGCCGGCGCGCTTGCGCATGCCGCCCGACACCTCGGATGGCAGATGGTGCGCGAAGCGCTCGAGCCCGACCAGCCGCAGCCGCGCCATCGCCACCGCGGTCACGGCATCGGCCGGCAGCTTGGTCCACTTCTGCAGCGGCAACGCGACGTTCTGCAGCAGCGTCCACGAGCCGAACAACGCCGACGACTGGAACAGCACGCCGAACTGCGGCGGCGTCATCGCCTTCTCCGGCGGCCCGATGCCCGTGAAGTGGACCTTGCCGCCCAGCGGCGGCTGCAGGCCGATCAGCGTGCGCAGCAGCGTCGACTTGCCACAGCCCGAGCCGCCGAGGATCGCGAACACCTCGCCGCGCAGCACGTCGAACGCGATCTCCTCGAGCAGCACTTCGCTGCCGTAGCCGATCGCAAGATCACGGACTTCGAGGACCTTGCCCAATCACCACCCCAGCTGCGAGAAGGTCCACGTGAACACCGCGTCGAGCGCGACCAGCGCGAACAACACGACGACGACCGCCGACGTGGTCGAGCGCCCGACCCCGGTCGCGCCACCGCGCGTCGACAGACCCCGCTGGCAGGCGATCAGGCCGAGCGCCACCGCGAACGCGACGCTCTTCAACAGGCCAGTGCCGACGTCCCCCGGCCCCACCGCGCGATCGAGCATCTGCAGGTAGACGACCGGCGGCTGCTGCAGGTAGGTGACCGCGATGACGAGCCCGCCGATGACGCCGAACAGGTTGCCGACCACGGTCAGCACCGGCAGCACGATCATCAGCGTCAACACGCGCGGGAAGACCAGGAAGCGCTGCGGGTCCTGGCCGAGCGTGCGCAGCGCATCGACCTCCTCGT
>CAMAUH010000116.1 GCA_945861365.1 Candidatus Kuenenia stuttgartensis | reverse complement strand
GACGATGGTCAGCACCGGCAGCACCAGCAGCAGCGTCAGCACCCGCGGGAACACCAGGAAGCGCTGCGGATCCTGGCCGAGTGTGCGCAGCGCATCGACCTCCTCGTTCACCATCATGGTG
Source organism: Candidatus Kuenenia stuttgartensis (assembly GCA_945861365.1). Classification (GTDB taxonomy): domain Bacteria; phylum Planctomycetota; class UBA1135; order UBA1135; family UBA2386; genus UBA2386. Next base: position 10,003 of record CAMAUH010000116.1, on the reverse strand, counting down.
CCGAGTTCGGCCGCGTAGGCTGCACCGGAGCGGCCGGTGACCAGGATCGCGGTCATCAACGGACCGAGTTCGCGGACCACCGACAGGCCGACCATGTTGGCGAGGAACTGGTCGCCGCCGAAGCGATGCAGCTGGATCGCGCCCTGCAGGGCCAGCGTGGTGCCGACCAGGAAGTTGATCAGCACGACGATGGCGAGCCCATCGGTGCCGGCGCGTTCGATCAGTTGGCCGAACTCACCGAAGTGCACGGTGCGCGGATGCCGCAAGCCGGCGAACAGCCCGACGACGAGGTCGCCGAGGAACGCCAGGATCGCCCGCGTGGTCAGCAGCGCGTCGTGCGCGAAGTCACCGATGTCGGCGAGCAGGCCCTGGCGGATCGGCTCGCCGCGTTCGCATTGGCCGCCGTCGCGGGCACAGTCGTACAGCGCCAGCAGGCGCGACACCTCGCCGCGCGCATTGACCCACTGCATGCCACCGCGCTGCCGATGCTCTGCCGCAGCCGCGCACAACAACGCCGCCGCGCCACCATCGATGTGCGTGACCCCGGCGAGGTCGACCTGCACCGCCCCGAGGTCCTTCAACACGCGCTTGAGCTGGCGCCACAGCGACGCGCCATCGGCGAGGGTCACGTGGCCGGCGAGCACCAGGCAGGCCACGGCGGGACCGTCGGCCTGCCGCACCAGCGTGAAGGGAGAGTCCGCCATCGCCATCGCGTGCAGCAACCGCGCAGCTGCGCGCCGTTCAGCCCTTCTTGCCCTTGCCCTTGTTCTTCGCCGGCTTGGCCGCGAACGCGGGCTTGGCGGCAACCGGGGCCACCACCGGCGCCGCAGCGACGGGCTTGGCTGGATTGGCGAACGTCGCGCTCGTCGGCGCTGGCGTCGCGATCGTCGCCGTGGCCGTCGCCGCGACCGGCTTCGGCGCCGCAGGCGCAACCGGCGCGCTGACCACCGGGGCCGCCGCGATTACCGCCGGGGCCGCGGCGCGGCGCGGCGCGCGGATCGCCGCGATCGCCTTCAGCACGGCGCCGGCATCGAGGGCCGCGGGGCGCGCCTGGGCAGCGCGAGCGACGTCGCTGATCGACAGCACACCGACCAGCGCCCCGCGCGCATCCACCACCGGCAGCCGGTGCAACTGCGCCTGCTGCAACGTCGCCAGCGCCGAGGTCGCGGCATCGTCGGGCTTGCAGGTGCGCAGACCGCGCGCCATCACCGCGGTGACCGGGATCTCGGCGACCGGCTTGCCCTGCGTGTAGGAGGCCATGCACAGGTCGCGATCGGTGACGACGCCGACCAGCACATTCGAGCTGTCCACCACCGGGCACAAACCGCAGTCCTGTTCCCACATCACGCGCGCGGCCGCATCCAAGCGATCCGTCATGCGCACCGAACGGACCTCGCGGCTCATCAAATCCTTGACGTTCATGCCGCGATCCTGCCGGGGCCAGCAGAACGGCGCACGTCATTTCTCAGCGGCCAACCTCTTCCCTTGCCCGGCCGAGCACCGCCGCGGCACACTGTGGCCAGTGCACGCCCCTGCGCCGCCATCGCTCGCGCCAATGCCCCACGGCCGGCTGCGGGCCAGTGCCTGGGTGCTCTACGACCTCGCGAACACCGTCTACGCGGCCGCGGTCACCTACCTGTTCACGCCGTACTTCACCGACCGGTTCGGCGACGCCCGCACGGCGATCGGCCTCACCACCACCGCATCGATGCTGCTCGCCGGACTCGGCAGTCCGCTGCTCGGCGCGGTCGTCGACCGCACCGGCGGAACGCGCGGCTACCTGGCCATCGCGACCCTGCTCAACGTCGCCGTGATGCTGGCATGGGGCTTCGGCGGCTCGGCCGCCGCACTGCTCGCGGGGTTGTTCGTCGCCAACATCGCCTACCAGTCGGCGCTGACCTTCTACAACGCGTTGCTGCCGTCGGTCGCCGCCCCGGGACGCGAAGGTTGGCTCAGCGGCATCGGCACCGGCGTCGGCTACTTCGGCAACGTCGTGGTGCTGCTGAGCCTGATCCTCGTACCGCCGGCCAGCTTCGCCGCCGCGGCGCCCTACCTGGCCTTCGGCGGTGCGGCCTTCCTGCTGTTCGCACTGCCTTGCTTGTGGCTGGTGCGCGACACCCGCACCGTCGCCGGTGGGCCGTTGGGCCCCGCGGTGCGCGACAGCTGGCACGGCCTTGGCCGTACCCTGCGCGAGTTGCCGAAACATCGCGCCCTGTTGTTCTTCCTGCTCGGGAACTTCTGCCTCGTCGACGTGCTGAACACCGCCATCCAGTTCTTCGGCGACTACGTGAAGGAGGTCTATCGCGAACCCTTCGCGCGCGGCGAGCTGCAGTGGTTCGGCATCGCCTACGGACCGCAGGCCGGCAGCATGGTCGCCTTCCTCGGCGCGCTGGGGCTGGTCTTCAGTGCGCTCGCCTTCGGGTTCGGGATCGTGCTCGGGGCCTTCACCGACCGGCATGCACTGCGCGTGCTGCAAGGGTCGGGTGCATGCCTGGGCTTTGGCCTGTGCGGTGGCGCCTGGTTCGGCGGCGGCGACACGACCGGCTTCACGATCACGCTGCTCGGCGGCGGCGCGATCGGCATGGCCGGCATCTGGACCGCCGGCCGCAAGCTGCTGCTGGACCTGGCGCCGCCCGCCCGCATCGGCGAGTTCTTCGGCCTCTACGGCATCACGGTCAAGGTCTCGGTGCTCGGCAGCGCGGCCTACGGGTTGATGGCGGACAGCTTCGGCTGCAAGCCGGCGCTGCTGGCGCAGGGTGTGCCGCTGTTGCTCGGGCTGCTGTTCCTCGCGATGGTGCGCATGCCCGACAAGGGCGCCTCGACAGCATGAGCGACGACGACGACGACGACCCGCAGAAGAAGACCCGCGAAGCGCTGTGGCAGCGCGTCGCGGTCGGTGCGTTCAGCGGAATCCTGTGGCTGGTCTCCATCCTGCCGACCTGGCTCGCCTATGCGATCGGCGACACGCTCGCCGTGCTGTGGTTCCTGTGGTGGAGCCTGCAGGATCGCCGCGGCCGCCGCACCAGCGGCTACTGGCGCAACTGCCGCATCGCGTTCCGCCAGGGCGCGCCGCTCGGACCGGTGCGGCCCAAGCGCCATCTGTGGAAGTGGTCGCGGCACATCACGTGGCTCGCGATCGACTTCTGCCGCCAGGGCCGCATCAACGCGACGAACGTGCGCGCGCACTGCGACCTGACCGAGTATCCGTTGGTCGAGGCCGCCTTCCGCGAGAACAAGGGCCTGATCTTCGCGACCGGCCACATCGGTGTCTGGGACGTGTCCGGCTGGGCCGCCGGCCTGCTCGGCCTGCCGCTGATCTCGGTGTTCCGGCCGAGTCCCCTGCCAGCACTCAATCGCCTGATCGAACGGCTGCGCACCGGCAGCGGCCAATCGGTGATCGCCAGGAAGAACGTGCTGCGCGCGCTGCTGCGCGCGCTCGGCGACAAGAAGGCGGTCGGCATCCTGGCCGACGGCGGCGGCAAGCACAGCGCGGTCGAGGCACCGTTCCTCGGCACCAGCTCGCGCACGGTCGCCAGCCCGGCCCTGCTGCACCTCGCCACCGGCGCGCCGATCGCGGTGGTCGCGGTGCTGCGCACCGGCCGCATGCGCTACCGGCTGCGCGTGTTCGACGTGATCCGCGATGCCGGTACCGGCGACCGCGAGGCCGACATGCTGGCAATCACGTCGCGCATCAACCGCGGGCTCGGCCAGGGCATCGTCGAAGCGCCCGAGCAGTGGTTCTGGCAGAGCCGGCGCTTCCGGCACCGGCCCGCCGGGGAAGTACCCGGGCCAGACGGTTTGCCGCCGCTGGCGTAGACGCCGATCTTGATGATTCCCTCACGGCTCGGCGTTGCTTTCCTCACGCAGCCCTGCAATCTGATGCGCTACGTCGGTACAGACGGGTCAGGATCCATCCCTCTCGCATGACTCCCTCGCAACGGCTGCGCGCGCTCGCCTGGATCACCGTTGCGGCCTGCGCCAGTGCCTGCTTCGGTGGCAAGCGGCACTACCAAGAGGTCCGCAACCTCGGCTCCGACACGATGCTGGAGGTCGCCGGGGCTTGGGCCGAGGCCTATGACAAACTGACGGACCACATCGTGGTGTCGGTATCCGGCGGCGGCTCGGGAACCGGCATCGCCGCAATGATCGTCGGCAAGATCGACCTCGCCAACAGCAGCCGGAAGCTGAAGAAGGAGGAGCTGGCCCGGGCCAGGTCGAACGGCAGCGATCCGATCGAGCACCACGTCGGCTACGACGGCATCGCGATCTACGTGCACAAGGACAACCCGCTGCGCTCGATCACGATGGCGCAGTTGAAGGCCCTGTTCGGCGATGGCGGCGAGCTGCAGCGATGGTCACAGCTTGGCGTCGACCTCGGCCCGAAGGACGACCACATCGTGTTCGTCAGCCGGCAGAACAACAGCGGCACCTACGAGTACTTCCGCGATGCCGTGCTGGGCGGCAACCGCGGCCGCTTCAAGCTCGAGTGCCGCAACATGAACGGCAGCAAGGACGTCGTCGAGGTCTGCGGCAAGGTGCGCGGCGCCATCGGCTACAGCGGCCTGGCCTACGCCAACCCCTCGGTGCGCGTCGTCCCCGTGCAGCGCGGCCCTGACGACGGCGCGATCACGCCGAGCGACGACACCATCATCAGCGGCGAGTATCCGATCGCCCGACCGTTGTTCATGTACACCAACGGGCAGCCGCGCGGCGCGACCAAGGAGTACCTGGACTGGATCAAGGGCGACGCTGGACAGCGCGTGCTGCGCGATCACGGCTATCCACCTCTGCGCAAGCTGGACTGACCAGCCAGCGAACTGGATCCTGGGGCAACGCTTCGCTCCGATCCTGCCAACCAACCGACGAACGACGTGGCAACACACTACGAAGAACGCCTGCAGCGCGATCTGAACTGGATCCAGGACCTGGTCGGGATCGTCGGCCAATCGATCACCAAGGCGATCGAGGACGCGGTCGGCTCGCTGCTCAGCATGGACAAGGATCGGGCCGCGCTGACCGTGATCGGCGACTACACGATCAATCGCCAGACGCGCGAGATCGATCGCCTTTGCCACGCCTTCGTCGCGCGCCACCTGCCGAGCGCCGGCCACCTGCGCTATGTGTCGGCGGTGCTGCGGTTGAACGTCGCCTTGGAACGCATCGGCGACTACGCCGCGACGATCTCCCGCACCGCCGCCCATCTGTCGTCGGCGCCGTCGACAGTCGTGTCCCGCGACCTCGAGATGATGTCCGAGCAGGCGCGGCGCATGCTGCGCGACAGCCTGCGCAGCTTCCTGCAGCGCGATGTTCCGCTGGCCCAATCGACGATGACGGCGGCCCGGCAGTTCACGCCGTACTTCGACAAGGTCTTCCACGACCTGGTGATCGAGGGCGATTCGCACACGCGGCCGAGCAACGACCTGTTCTCGCTGATGGCGACGTTCAACCGGCTGGAACGCGTCATCCATCAGGCCAAGAACATCTGCGAGGAGACGATCTTCGTCGCGACCGGCAGGATGAAGGGCGAGAAGACGTTCAACATCCTGTTCGTCGACGCGCTGAACAGCGGCGCCAGCCAGTTGGCGGAGCACTTCACGCGCAAGGCGTTCCCGAACAGCGGGCGCTACCGCAGCGCTGGTTGGCAACCCGGTGAGGAGATCGAGGATGCCTACCTGCGCTTCGCGCAGACGGTCGGCATCGACCTCTTCAAGGCCTGGCCGACGCCGCTGGCGAGCCTGAGCGAGCAGATGGACGAGTTCCATCTGGTGGTCGGCCTCCTCCGCGATGCGCGCGAACACACCGGTCGCCTGCCGTTCCACACGACGATGCTGGTCTGGGACATCGACACGTCCGCTGGTCCGGAGAGCGTCTACCGCCAGATCACCCCGCGGATCCGCGAACTGATGGAGATCCTGCGCGGCGAGCAGGCGAGTTGAGCATGACGCGCACGCCCACCTCGACCCACGACAGCCTCGCCCGCGAACTCGCCCGCCGCGACGCCGCCTGGTGGCGGGATCTCGCCGCGCGGCTGGCAGTCAGCATCGGTGGCGTGTCGACGATCCTCTTCATCGTCGCGATCTTCGCGTTCATCGGTTCGCAGGGCTTCGAGTTCGCCTGGAACCGGCTGTCGTGGTCGGAGCTGTTCTTCGGCACCCGCTGGGAGCCGACGGTCAGCCCCCCGACCTACGGGGCCTGGGCGATGATCGCCGGCACGGCATGGATCACCGCGGTGGCGATGTTGGTCGCCGTGCCGCTGTCCTTCTGCGCCGCTGTCTACATCGGCGAGTTCGCGACCGGCCGCCGGCGCGAGTGGCTGAAGATCCTGGTCGAACTGCTGGCGGCGATTCCTTCCGTGGTCTGGGGCGTCATCGGCTTGCAGGTCTTCAACCCGATGATCCAGTCGGTGTTCGGCGTGCAGATCGGCCTCAACGTGCTGAACGCGGGGCTGATCCTCGGCTTGATGGCAGCGCCGATCATGACGACGCTCGCCGAGGACGCGCTGAAGGCAGTGCCCGACAGTTATCGCGAAGCGGCGGAAGCGCTCGGCGCCACCCGCTGGCAGGTGATCTACAAGGTCGTGTTGCCGCATGCGCGACCGGGCCTGTCGGCGGCCGTGCTGCTCGGCATCGGCCGCGCATTCGGCGAAACCATCGCCGTGCTGATGGCCAGTGGCCACACGCTGATGGCGCCAGGCAGCGTGTTCGACTCGGCGGCCACCCTGACCGCGACGATCGCCGCCGAACTCGGCGAAGCTGCCGTCGACAGCGATCACTACCAGGCGCTGTTCGTGCTGGGACTGGTGCTGTTCTTCATCACCTTCGCGATCAACCTGCTCGCCGATCGCATCGTGCGCGGCCGGAGGCGATCGTGACCCGATCGGCGATGGACGGCTTCCGAGCCACTGCGCACGAACTGCGCAGCCTGCAGGCGCAGCGCTTGATGCGGCTGCTGTTCCTGATGATGGCGCTGCTGCTGCTGGTGCCGGTGCTCGGCATCCTCGGCGTGCTCGTCGTCGAAGGCGCCCCCGGCATGACCTGGGAGTTCTTCTCCCAGAAGCCATCCAAGCTCGGTGCCGCCGGCGGCATCTACCCGGCACTGGTCGGCACCGTTTGGCTGACCGCGGTCGCGCTGATGGTCGCCCTGCCGCTCGGTGTCGCTGCCGCCGTCTACCTGAGTGAGTACGCCCGCGACAACTGGCTGACGCGCATCATCAACATGGCGATCGTCAACCTCGCCGGCGTGCCCTCGATCGTGCACGCACTGTTCGGCGTCGGCGCGTTCGTGCACTTCATGAACTTCGGCGAGTCGATCCTGGCGGCGAGCTGCACCCTCGCGGTCATGACGCTACCGGTCGTGATCGTGTCGACGCGCGAGGCGATGCAGGCCGTGCCGAAGGCGTTCCGCGAAGCGTGCTGGAGCATGGGCGCGACGCGCTGGCAGACGATCTGGTCCATCGTGTTGCCGAACTCGGTCAGCGGCATCCTGACCGGCCTGATCCTCGTGGTGAGCCGCGCCGTCGGCGAGACGGCACCGATCATGTTCACCGGCGCGGTGTTCTTGCGGCTGGTGCCGCCGGAATCGGTCTTCGACCGCACGATGGCGTTGTCGTTCCACCTCTACACGGTGTCGACCCAGGTGACCGGCGTGCCGCGGCACGTGCCCTTCGCCGTCGCGCTGACGCTGATCCTCGTCGTCCTGACGATGAATGCGCTGGCGATCTGGTTCCGCATGCGCCTGCGCGGGAGGAAGAAGTGGTGACCGCAGCTCCCGCACTGCTCGAGGTTCGCGGACTCGGCATCCGCTATGGCGACAAGGTCGCGCTGCAAGGCGTCGACCTGCAGGTCCGGCCCAACGAGATCTTCGGCCTGATCGGCCCCGCCAACGCCGGCAAGACGTCGTTCCTGCGGGCGATCAACCGCATGGACGAGTTCGTGCCGAACATGCGCGTCGAAGGCGAGGTCCGTTTCGCGGGCCACGACGTCCAGCACATCACCAACCTGTACGCGCTACGGCGCCGCATCGGCGTGGTGTTCCCGCTGCCGGTCGGCCTGCCGTTGTCGATCTACGACAACGTCGCGCTGGCGCCGCGGCTGCGCGGCATGCGTTCGCGCGCCGACCTCGACGCGATCGTGGAGCGCTGCCTGCGACGGGCAGCGCTCTGGGACGAAGTGAAGGATCGCCTGCAGAACCTCGGCTCGCTGCTCAGCGGTGGCCAACAGCAGCGACTGACGATCGCGCGCGCGCTGTCGCAGGAGCCAGCCCTGTTGCTGCTCGACGAGTTCTCGATCGCGGTCGATCCGGTGACGACGATGCGCATCGAAGAGGTGCTGAAGGAGCTGCGGCAGGAGTTGACCATCGTGCTGGTCACCAACCTCGTGCAGCAGGCGCGCCGCCTCGCCGACCGCACCGCGTTCTTCCTCGGTGGACGCTGCGTCGAGATCGCCGAGACGGAGTCCCTGTTCTCCGGCGGCGCCAAGGACCAACGCACGATCGACTACCTGGAGGGCCGTTTTGGTTGATCTACCCAAACGCCGACCGGACGAGGTTCTCGTCCACGCGAAGGAAGCGCCCCCCGCCATCGAGGTCGCCAGGCTCAACCTGTGGTACGGCAAGTTCCAGGCGCTGCACGACGTCGACCTGACCATCAAGTCCGGCATCGTCACCGCACTGATCGGCCCGTCCGGCTGCGGCAAGTCGACACTGCTGCGCAGCTGCAACCGCATCAACGAGCGCCTCGGCTACGTGACGACCACCGGCACCATCAAGGTGCTCGGCGAGGACATCTACGGCGAGCAGGCGTCGCGCATCCAGGTGCGCGCGCATGTCGGCATGGTGTTCCAGCGGCCGAACCCCTTGCCGCTGTCGATCCGCGACAACGTGCTGTTCGGCCATCGCCTGCACGCGACCCGGCACAGCAGCCGCGCCGACGAAGATGGCATGGTCGAGCAGGCGCTGCGCGAAGTGCTGCTGTGGGATCGCGTGAAGGACCGGCTGCAACACAAGGCCACCGGGCTGTCGCTGGAAGAGCAGCAGAAGCTCTGCATCGCGCGGCTGCTGCCGACCAAACCGACCGTGCTGCTGATGGACGAACCGTGCAGCGCGCTCGATCCGGAGGCGACTTCGGCGGTCGAGGACCTGATCTGGGACCTGCGCGGCCACTACTCGATCCTGATCGTCACGCACAACATGGCGCAGGCGCGCCGCGCCAGCGACGAGTGCGTGTTCATGCTGATGGGCCGCGTCGTCGAACACTCGGCGACCGAGGCGATGTTCGTGTCGCCGCAACAGCAGCAGACGTCGGACTACATCGAAGGCCGCTTCGGCTGATCCGCCAGCGAGCGCGCGCGGAAGCGCCGCAGGGTCGCTATCCTCGCGCGGCCCATGAGCCATCCCGTAGCTGCAGCCCTGCTGTTGTTCGGCCTCGTGCCGCAGGAACCGGACGCGCCGATGGCGCGCTACACGCTGGCCGGCCAACCCGCCGTGGTCAGCCGCACCGACCTGGCGATCGAGATGGCCTTCCACCTGCGCCGTCGCGATCGCGGCCGCCAGACCGCCGAGCAGCTCGCCGACACGCTGGTGACGCGGCAGGCCGCCGAGCAGCAGAAGCTCATGCCGAGCACCGCCGAGGCCCGCGAGTTCTGGCAGCAGCTGCAGAAGCAGCTGCAGGACGCCGGCCAGAACCCACAGGACTTCCCGTGGGTGCGCAACAGCAGCGAAGCGCAGCTGCTCGACGTGCTGGCGGTGCAGATCGCGCAGGAACGGCTGGTGCGCACCGAACTCGGCCTCGGCAAGGACGAAGCCATCGGCGCCGAGATGCTGAAGCTGTGGCTGCAGGAGCAGAAGAAGAAGGTCGCCGTCGTCACCGATCCGGACCGGCTGCCGGCCGGCGTCGCCGTGCGCGTCGGCACGCAGGACGTGCCGCTGATCGAACTCGGCCTGCTGCTGTTGCGCACCGCCGACGACGACGAGCGCGATCGCTACATCCGGCAGGTCGCCTACCTCG
>CAMAUH010000115.1 GCA_945861365.1 Candidatus Kuenenia stuttgartensis | reverse complement strand
TCGGCGATCAGCGCCGACAGCTCGGCGCCGTAGCCGCAGGTCTTGGGCGCCTCGTAGACGACGACGACGCGGCCGGTCTTCTTGACCGACGCGAGCACGGTGGCTTCGTCGAGCGGCACCAGCGTGCGCAGGTCGACGATCTCGCAGCTGCGGCCGGCCTTCGCGGCCTCCTCGGCGGCCTGCTCGCAGACCGACACCATCGCGCCGTAGCACAGCAGCGTGACGTCGGTGCCCTCGCGGGCGATGCGCGCCTTGCCGATCGGCACGACGTGCTCGCCGAGCGGGACCTCGCCCTTGCCGTGGCGATAGATGCGCTTCGGCTCCAGGAACATCACCGGGTCCTCGTCGCGGATCGACGCGATCAGCAGGCCCTTCGCGTCGGCCGGCGTGCTCGGGATCACGACCTTGAGGCCGGGCGTGTGGCAGAAGTACGCCTCGCTCGACTGGCTGTGGTAGTGGCCGCCGCGGATGCCGCCGCCGTACGGCGAGCGGATCACCATAGGGCAGGTGTACTCACCGCCGCTGCGGTAGCGCATCTTCGCGGCTTCGCTGACGATCTGGTCGAAGGCGGGGTAGATGAAGTCGAGGAACTGGATCTCGGCGATCGGGCGCATCCCGTAGAGGGCCATGCCGATCGCGGTGCCGATGATGCCGCACTCGCTGAGCGGCGTGTCGAAGCAGCGCTTCTCGCCGAACTCGTCGAACAGGCCCATCGTGGCGCCGAAGACGCCGCCCTTCTTGCCGACGTCCTCGCCGAACACGACCACGCGATCGTCGTTGCGCATCTCAGTGCGCATCGCGTCGGTGATCGCCTCGAGCATCGTCATCACTTTCGTGCCGGTCTTGCCGTCGCCGGCCTTGGTCTCAGTCGCGGTCATGGGAATGTCAGTGGGGTGGGTGCTGGGCGCCGCCGTGTTCGGTCGAAGACGTGTGGCGCGGATACGGGTGGGTGACGCGGGTTGCCGGGTGGCGAGGGCTCAGAGCGGGAAGGCGCCGATGTCGGCGCCGATGCTGCCCTTCGCCACCAGGTCGCGCAGGTGCTCGCGCTGCTCCTTCAGCTGCGGCGTCAGGTTCATGTAGACGTCGTCGAACAGCGAGTCGACCGGCGGGTTGGGCTGCGCCTCGGCGGCGTTGACCGCGGTCTGGATCGCGGCCTTGGCGCCTTCGACGCAGTCCTTCTCGAACGCCTCGTTCCACAGCTTCTTGCCCTTCAGGTAGAGCTGGAAGCGGGTGATCGGGTCCTTCTTCTTCCAGTTCTCGTACTCCTTGGCGTCGCGGTAGCGCGCGGCGTCGTCGGAGCTGCTGTGCGAGGCCATGCGGTAGGTGACGGTCTCGATCAGCGTCGGGCCGTCGCCCCGGCGGGCGCGGGCCACGGCTTCCTGGCTGGCCTGGTAGACGGCGAGGATGTCGTTGCCGTCGACCTGCACGCCCGGCATGCCGTAGGCGTCGGCCTTGATCGCCATCGACGTGCTGCACGTCTGCTTGCTGCTCGGCACCGAGATCGCCCAGCCGTTGTTCTCGACGACGAAGACGACCGGCGCCTTGTAGACGGCCGCGAAGTTGAGCCCGGTGTGGAAGTCGTTGCTGCTGGTGCCACCGTCGCCGCAGTACGTCATGAACACCGTGTCGTCGCCGCGGATGCGCGCCGCCATGCCAGCGCCCGCCGCCTGCGTCAGCTGCGTGCCGATCGGCGAGCTGATCGAGACGAAGTTCGCCTGGCGGAAGCTGTAGTGCACCGGCATCTGGCGGCCCTTGCTGGTGTCGCCGCCGTTGCCGAACCACTCGCAGATGATCTTCTCGATCGGCACCTGGCGCAGCAGCAGGATGCCGGGCTGGCGGTAGGCCGGGAACAGCCAGTCGCTGTCCTTCAGCGCCGCCGCCGAGCCGAGGTGCGAAGCCTCCTGGCCGGTCGATTGCAGGTAGAAGCCGATGCGCCCCTGCCGCTGCAGGGCGAGGCCACGGTCGTCGAGCGCGCGGGTCGTCACCATCAACCGGTAGAGCTTCTGCAGCTCCGGGCCCGAAAGCGTGGTGTCCTTGCCCTTCTGCGACTTGCTGTCCTTGTCGGAACTCATGATTGGATCCCTTGGCTGGCCGCGGCGATCGCTTGCCGCTGGCGGAGCATGCCGGCGAGGTAGAACTCGGCGGCCTTGTAGCTGGAGCGCACGAGCGGGCCCGCGGCGACGTAGAGGAAGCCCTTCGTCATCGCGCGTTCCTCGAGTGCCTTGAAGCGCGCCGGTGTCACGTGTTCGCGCACCGGCAGGTGCAGCAGCGTCGGGCGCAGGTACTGGCCGAACGTCACGACGTCGACGCCGTACTCGCGCAGATCGTCCATCGCCTGCTCGACCTCGCGTTCGCTCTCGCCGAGGCCCAGCATGATCGACGACTTGGTGACGAGGCCCGGCTGCAGGCGCTTGGCGGTGCGCAGCGTGTCGAGCGAGCGCGCGTAGCTGCAGCGGTGGTCGCGCACGCGCGGCGTCAGCCGCAGCACGGTCTCGACGTTGTGCGCGTAGACGTCGGGGCCGCCTTCCAGCACGGTCGCGATCATCCGTTCGGTCGTCAGCGTCTGCCGCTCGGTGGCGAGCCAGTCGCCGACCAGTGCCTCGACCAGCAGCTCCGGGCTGCGGCGCTTGATCGCGCGGATCGTCGCCGCCACGTGGGCAGCACCGCCGTCCGGCAGGTCGTCGCGGTCGACCATCGTCAGCACGACGTACTTGAGGCCCAGCGCCTGGCAGGCCTCGGCGACCTTCTCCGGCTCGTCGGCATCGACCGGCGTGCCCTGGCTGTGCGTCTTCACCGCACAGAACCGGCAGCCGCGGGTGCAGGTGTCGCCGAGCACCATGAACGTCGCCGTGCCGCCCGCCCAGCACTCGCCCATGTTCGGGCACTTCGCTTCCTCGCAGACCGTGTGCAGGTTGCGCTCGCGCAGCAGCTTTTCGATGTTCGCGACGGTCGGCCCGGACGGCAGCGGCACCTTCAACCAGTCCGGCTTCTGGCCGGGGGTGATGCGCTTGTTGTGGATCGACGACATCGGGTGGGGGCGGGAAAGGGGCGGGCAGGATAGGAACCTGGCGCCCAACCTGCCAGCGTCGGCCCTCAGGCGGTCGCCGGCAGGTCGTGCGCGACCCGAGGCGCTGGCGCGCCCCGGCTCGCGGCGCGACTTCGCGCGGGCCAGTTGCGCCGAGGGCGACCCGAGGCGCTGGCGCGCCCCGGCTCGCGGCGCGACTTCGCGCTGGGCCAGTTGCGCCGAGGGCGACCCGAGGCGCTGCGCGCCCCGGCTCGCGGCGCGACTTCGCGCAACCCCGGCCTGGCGAAGCGGAGCTTCGCAAGGCCGGGGTTGGTGCTCAGTTTCCGATCGTGATGTCGAGGGCGTCGGTCGAGCCGATCGCCAGGCTGAAGCCGGTCATGGTCAGGTCGAACGGGAAGGCCTGCGCCGAAAGGACTGCGCCGGTGAGCGCCTGCACGTTCGGGATGCCGAGCGCCGTGGCGGCCGTGCCCCCAGGTCCCGACAGTTCGGCGAGCAGGACGTCCGGCAGCACGTAGACCGCGACGCAGGCCGGGGTGCCGGGAACCGGCAGGCCGAACGGCGCCGATGCGCCGACTCGCAGGGAGAACATCACGAACGTCGGGACCGGCACGTTGGCGGCCGTGATCTGGAACGCCGTGTTGCCGAGGACCGGGTCCCCATTCGCCGTGCCGATCGTCGGGATGCCGGTGTTGGTCGCGCAGGCCGTGCCCGAGTGCACGACGCTCGACGGGGTGCGGACCCAGCGCACGCCGCGGAACGCGGTGTTGGTGGCGGCGGTGGCGAGCGTCGTGAACGCCGAGCCGGGGCCGCTGTCGGTGACCGAGACCAGCAGGTTGGCGTTCGTCTGCGTGGTGGTCGCGAACAGCGTCGTGACGCCGCCGTCAACGTAGCCGCTGAGGCCGCGGCAGCCGCTCGTCGCGGTGACGGCCAGCGTGTACTGCAGCGTCCACGTGCCGGCGCTGAGCGTCCACTTCTGGATGCCGCCGAGGCCGCTCGTGCGGTCGTCGGCGACGTACACGGTGTTCGCGTCGGCGATGAAGAAGTCGTAGCCGGAAGGCCCGGACACGATCGAGAAGCCCGGCAGGATGGTGATCGTGCTGCCGTTCACCGTCGGAGTGCCGACGCCGACGGTGCTGATGCCGTGCAGCGAGCCGCTCGCCGACGAGCAGTAGAGCTGGCCGCCGAAGATGGCGCCGACGCGCGTGTTGTTGATGCCGGTGAGCTGCGTCGACGTCGTGGCGCCGTACGTGGCGTAGCGCATGCCGCCGAGGCCGAGCGTGCCCGAAGCGCCGGAGGCCCAGAACGACGAGCCGTCGATGCTGACCGCGCTGCGGATGTTGCTCGCGGTGTAGCCGTCGGTCAGCGCCGTGCTGGTGTCGATGGTCCCGGCCAGGTCGATGCGCGCGATGACGCGGTTCGTCGTCGCGGCCGCGGTGGCGGCGATGCCGGCGACGCCGGGGGCGGCGTCGTAGCCGCAAACCGTCAGGTAGCGCCCGTCGATCGATTGCGTCACGAACCCTTCCGAGGTCGCGGAGCCACTGTTCGTGCAGGCGCGGTTCGGGCCGCTCGCCGCGATGGGCATCGGCAGCGTGGACACCGGCAAGCCGGTCGCGGTGAACTGCTCGAGGAAGCTCGCCGTCGCCGTCGAGCTGAGGGCCGCGGCGCCGGTGCCGACGCGCAGCACGACGAGGTTGCCGGGGACGATCTGCGCGAGCGCCGCGGGTGCGAGCAGCGAGGCGAGGACTGGAACCGCGAGACGAGTCAGATTGCGCATTGGTGGAGTCAGGGGGTGTCTGGTGAGGAACCCGTTCGGAAATTGGCCCGGCAGGCTACGGAGCGGCGCGGAAGCCCGGAAGGGCCGGCGCCGGGAGCCGGCGCGGCAACGCTTCTGGCTCGCCGCATGCATGGCGGGTCCGTGCCGATCGATGCGCGGGCGCGCGAGTCAGACTGCGCGCCAGACTCCGTCGCGCAACTGCTCGTGCGGCCGGTAGTTCGCCTTGTAGTGCATCGTCTCGGCGCCCTCGACCCAGTAGCCGAGGTAGTAGTGCGGGATCCCGAGCTGCTTTGCCCAATCGATTTCCGCGAGCACCGAGAAAACGCCGAGGCTGCGGTCGCGTTCGTCGGGATCGTAGAAGTGGTAGACGGCCGACACCGAGCGGCTGCAGACGTCGACGAGACTGACGGCGACGAGGCGGTCGCCGACCGAGTAGCGCAGTTCGACCGAGTCGACGACGTTCGCATAGAGGAACGACTCGAGGGCGCTGCGCGGCTCGCTGGCTTGCGCGCTGCCCGGATGCTGGAACGCGAGGTAGCGCTGGTAGAGCGCCCACACGTCGTCGGTGCACTGCGGCCGCTGCGCCTGCAGCGTGACGTCGGGATTGCGGCGCAGCACGCGGCGCTGGCTCTTGCTCGGCGTGAAGGTCGCGACCGGCACGCGCAGCGGCACGCAGGCGCGGCAGCCTTCGCAGTCCATCGCGTAGAAGAAGTCGCCGCTGCGGCGGAAGCCGCGGTCCATCAGGTCGTGGTACAGCTCGCCGTCCATCGCCTCGGCGAGGAACGCGCGCTTGCGGGCGATGCGACCCGGCAGGTACGAGCAGGGCTGCTCGGGAAGCTGCGGCAGGCGGCCAGCATCGACGTGCGCGAGCAGCGGGTGCTTGGCTTCTGCTTCCGGGTCCATGTGCGGCTGCGTGAACATAGCGCGCGGTGGCGCGCGCTCATCGGCAGCGGCTCACGCGGCGGGGCGCGGTCGCAAGCCGATCGCCGCGAAGTAGCCGCTGCCGCGCGAACTCGAGATGGAAGGTGCCGAAGACCGGCAGTGACTGGAAGAGGGAACGGCTGGTCGTCGACCGACGCGATCGCCACGACGCCCCGCGCCTCCAAGGGCCCCGGGTCGTCGCGCAACAGCGTCGCCGGGTCGGCCGGCTTGCCGGGCGTCGGCGCGGCGGGATAGAGCCGTTCGCAGTCGCGCCTTCGCAGACGTGCGGGTGCGAGCACGGCGAACGATGCCGGTGCGATGGCGAGCAGATGCCTTCCCGAGATCCTCCCGTGGGGTTCTTCCCTCATGACTTGAACAGACGCACGGATCCGCGCGGGCGATGCCAGCCCGCGGCGGCGATCCGGCTCAGCGGTCGAGGCTGGTGACGACGACGCCGAGCACGATCAGGGCGCCGCCGAGCAGTTGCGTGGTGCCGAGGTGGTCGCCTTGCAGCAGCGCCCCGCACAAGGCCGCGATCAGCGGCTGCAGCGCGAACAGCAGGGCCAGGTGCGTCGACGGCACCTTGTGCTGCACGAGGCTCTGCACGCCGATGCCGACGGCGGTTGCCAGCACGCCGAGGTAGCCGACCGCGAACAGCAGCTCGCCGTTCCAGGTGACGCTGGTCGTCGGCGTCGCCGCGAACTCGCCGACCAGCAGAGTCGCGACCGTGCCGGCGATCGCGGTGACGAGCAGCTGCCACGTCGCGAACGCGGCGATCGGCGCGCTGCGGCCGAAGCGCGACAGCAGCAGCACGTGCGCGGCGTAGCTGGTCGACGAGCCGACCTGCAGCAGGATGCCGCGCAGGGTGTCCTGCGGGCCGTTCGCCGGGCCTTGCCCCGGCCAGCAGATCGTCGCGATGCCGCCGACCGCCAGCAGCAGGCCGGCGATCGACTTGCCGCCCATGCGCGCGTGGAAGAACAGGAAGCCGCCGAACGCGACCAGCGGCACGATCAGGCCGGCGAGCAGGCCGCCCATCGATGCACTGGTGCCGGTCATGCCCGCCATCTGCAGCAGGTAGCCGGTCGCCAACGCACTGCCGGCGAACAGGCCCGGCAGGAACGCGGCCCGCAGGTTGGCGAGCACGTTGCCGCGCAGCACGAACGGCAACAGGCACAGCACCGCCAGCCAGAAGCGCGTCGCGACCAGCGCGAACGGCGACAGCGACGCCAGGGCAACCTTCGACACGACGAAGCTCGCGCTCCAGATCGTGATCAGCGCCGTCATCACGGCGTGGGGCAGGAAGCGCTTCGGGCCGGTCATCGGGGCGAGCACCATAGGGACGCGCCCTGGCGCGGCCAGTGTCGAGATGCCGCGGAGTTCCTGCCGCGCGCGGCGTTGCGCGTTCCTTCGCATGCAACAACCCGCGCGCGCCCTCTGCCTGCTGTTCGCCGCCTGCGCGGCCACGCCGCCGGCCGTTCTCGAACCGGCTGCCGTCGAGCTGTCCGGCACGGTCGCCTACGAAGCGCACCTGGCGCGGCCGCACGCGACGCGCGACCTCACCGCGACGGTCCACGTGTTCCGCGATGGCGGGCGGGCGCGGGTCGAGTTGCGCGAAGCGGCGGCGGGCCAGGCAAACCCGGAGCTGACGACGTACATGCGCGATGGCGATGGCGCCTGCTGGGTGCGCTCGGCGAGCAGCAAGCAGTTCCGGCGCGAGGGTGCTGCCACCGAACGGTTCCTGCGGGTACTGCTCGATGCGGCAGCGGACGCTTCGCATGGCGAGCATCGCGTCGCGTTCCAGCATGCGCGCCTCGGCGACGTCGCCGACGAGGCGCACTGGGTCGCGGGCAGCACCGGGCCCGAGTTGCATGTGCGTTGGCATCGCACGGCCGACCAGGTGGAGTTCGTGCTGCGCCGCACGGCCACAACGCCAGCCTTCGATGCGGCGACCGCGTTCGCGCTCGGCGAGGTCGATGCGACGCCGCCCGCCGCGACGCGCGCGCCGGCGCCGGCCCGCTTCCGCACGCTGGCGCCGGGCGTGCACGAGATCACGCTGCCGACCGCCGACTCGCGTTCGCTGGCGATCGAGTTCCAAGACCACGTCGTGCTGTGCGAGACGTCGCTCGACAATCCTTCCGGCGAGCAGCTGCTCGCCGCGCTCGACGAACGCCTGCCCGGCAAGCCGGTGCGCCACGTGCTGTTCGGCCACTACCACCCGCACTACACGGGCGGCCTGCGGCCGGTGATGGCGCGCGGGGCTGTGGTGGTGGCGCCGCCGCTCGGTGCCGCGTTCGCGACGGAGATCGCGGCGCGGCCGTTCCGTTCACCACCCGACGCGCTGGCGGCGAGCGGGCGGCAGGTGGTCGTCGAGACGTTCCGCGGCGAACGCACGTTCCGCGACGACAGCAACGAACTGGTCGCGATCGACATCGGCGCGCACAGCCACCACACCGACGAGTACGTGGTGTTCTGGCTGCCGCGGCAGCAGATCCTGTTCGAAGGCGATCTCGGCTGGTTCGCGGGGCCGAACGGGTTGCGCGGCGGCGGCGAGCGGGCGCGCGGGCTGCTGCAGGCGATCGACGAACGGCAGCTGCCGGTCGCGACGCTGGTGCAGTCGTGGCCGACGGTGGGCATGGCGACGCTGCCGATGGCGGAGTTCCGCGCGCTGCTGGCGAAGTGAGTCGTGACGAACGTGCGCGGCCCCGGCGCCGAGACGCTGGTGTCGATGCGCGCTGCCGCCTACGACTCCGCCGCCGCGGTCGGGCTCGTTGCCCACCGTCTCACCGCGGCACGAGCCATGGCGTATGCGGTACGTGCGCGACCTCCTGCTGCGACTGCTGCGATTGCACGACGCGACGTCGGCCGAACGGTGGGCCGCGCTGTGGACGGCGATCGCGTTCTTCTGCGTGCTGTTCGCGTACTACCTGCTGCGCCCGCTGCGCGAGAACGTCTCGTTCGCCTTCCCGCAGGACGACATCGTCTGGCTGTTCGCGCTGACGTTCGGCCTGACGACGCTGCTGAACCAGCCGTACCTCGCGTTGGTGCGCCGTCTGCCGTCGCACCGGTTCCTGCCGTACGCGCTGCATGCGTTCGCCGCGAGCTTCCTGGTGCTGGCGATCGCGTTCCTCGGCGGCGACAAGAACCTCGGCAAGCTGAACTGGGGCGATTGGCACGGCCGCGGCCATGCCTTCTTCTACTCGTGGCTGACCGCGTTCTCGGTCTGTGGTGTCACGCTGGTCTGGGTGCACGCCGTGGAGTGGTTCTCGTTGGCGCGCGGCAAGCGGCTGTTCGGGCTGATCTCGGTCGGCGGCACGCTCGGCGCGATGGCGGGTTCGATCCTGTCGAAGCGGCTCGCCGAACAGAGCTACAGCACCATGCTGTGCATCAGCGCGGTCACCATCGAGATCGGCATCGTGGTCTGGTACCGCTCCTTGGCGGCATGCCGCGTCATGGCCGCGGGCCGTGTGCCGGAGCCGCCGCGGCGTGATGGCCCATCGTTCCTGCAAGGTGTGCGGCACGTGGCGGCGAGCCCCTACCTGCGCGGCATCGCGCTGTTCGTGCTGTTGTCGAGCATCTGTGCGACGACGTTCTACTACCAGCGCGTAGCACTCGTCCGCGACAACCTGCTCGACGACGTCGGGCGCCGCGGCATCGAAGCGGACATCAACTTCTGGCAGAACGCGCTGTCGTTGACGCTGCAGCTGTTCTTCACCAGCCGGGCGTTGTTGTGGTGCGGACTGAGTGTCGTGCTGTGCGTGATGCCGTGCGGCAGCCTGCTCGGGCTCGGCGCGCTCGAGCTGTGGCCGATCGTCGGCGTCTATGGCTTGGTCGAGGTGTTGCGGCGCATGGCGCAGTACGCGTTCGACAAGCCGGCTCGCGAAGTGCTCTACACGTCGCTGGATCAGGAGGGCAAGTACGTGTCGAAGGCGGTCATCGACACGGCCGGCATGCGCGCCGGGGATGTCGTGGGGGCGCTGCTGAACCACGTGGTGTTCCGGTTCAGCGGTGGCAGTGTCGTGCTGGCGGTCGCAGCACCGTTGTGCGCGACGTGGGCATTCGTCGGCTGGTGGCTCGGGCGCGCGTGTGGGCGGCGGGAGAAGGAGCAGCGCGATGCGGTCGGCTGACGACCGTTACTTCGCGATCGCTTTGCTGGCGTGCTTGAACATCGCCGCGCGGACCTGGTTGCCCAGCGTCTTCCCCAGCCAGTGGTGGTAGTCGCGCTGGCTCGCGAGCCCGTACATCGTCCACGTGCCCTCGACGTCCAGCGTGACCTCCGCTGCGCGAACGGGCATGCCGGGGTCCGGCGCCTGCAGCTCCAGCAGCATCGTGAA
The DNA here is from genome assembly GCA_945861365.1 of Candidatus Kuenenia stuttgartensis. Classification (GTDB taxonomy): domain Bacteria; phylum Planctomycetota; class UBA1135; order UBA1135; family UBA2386; genus UBA2386. The sequence goes on along the minus strand of CAMAUH010000115.1, from coordinate 105 downwards.
GCGGCAGGCCACCGCCGCGCTCTTCCACAACGGCCAGGGCGTCGATGGCGGCTCGTAGTCCGTTGCCACGGATGCGTGCAGGCGCAACCCGTCGCCGCCGAGCCA
>CAMAUH010000114.1 GCA_945861365.1 Candidatus Kuenenia stuttgartensis | reverse complement strand
GACAGGAGGATCGCGATGACCGCAGCAGTTGCAGAACCACGAGAAGCTCAAGCGGCGCCGGCCGTCGAGGCGGCCAAGCCCGCATCGGCGGTGAAGGCGCAAATCCAGAAGGACGGCAAGACGTTCCAGGTCGTGAGCTTCCGGCTCGGCGACGAGGAGTACGGCGTCAACATCATGACCGTCCAGGAGATCATCCTGGTCGGTTGCATCACGCAGGTGCCGGATTTGCCAGAGCACGTGCTCGGCGTCATCAACCTGCGCGGCAACGTGATCCCGATCCTGAACCTGCGGGCGCGCTTCGGCATGCCGGAGCAGGCCGCGAACGACGCCACGCGCATCGTGGTGATGAATCTCAACGGCCGCACCGTCGGCGTCGTCGTCGACGGCGTCAGTGAAGTGCTGCGTCTGTCGCACGAGGACATCTCGCCGACGCCGCCTTCGCTGGTGGGCGCTGGCAGGGACTACGTGACAGGACTGGCGCGCCGCAAGGAGCGGTTGCTGGTGCTGTTGGACATGGCTCGCCTGCTGGTGGGCAGCGAGCTCGCGAACAACGTTTCAGGAACCAAGAAGGAAGGTGTTTGAGATGGCGACCGTAACCAAGAGGCCCGCTGCCCGCGGGAAGTCCAAGTCCACGCAGGCCCAGAACGGTGGTGAGCACCAGAAGCTGGTCGATGCGGTCGGTCGGCAGATGGCGATGATCGAGTTCGACCTCGAGGGCATCGTCGTCACCGCCAACGACAACTTCCTGAAGACGCTCGGCTACACGCTCGCCGAGATCCAGGGGCAGCACCACCGTACGTTCGTCTCGCCCGACTTCGCCCGCAGCTCCGAGTACCGCGAGTTCTGGGCGAAGCTGAATCGCGGCGAGTCGGAAACCGGCGACTACCAGCGCATCGGCAAGGGCGGCAAGGAAGTCTGGATCAACGCGACCTACTTCCCGATCAAGGACGACGCTGGCAAGCCCTACAAGGTCGTCAAGTTCGCGGCCGACATCAGTGCGCAGCGCGCGGCCGCGGTCACCGCGAAGCGCTCGGCGGACGCGATGGAAGCCGTCGCGACCAACATCCTGGTGTGCGATGCCGACTTCAAGGTCGTCTACGGCAACAAGAAGTCGATGCAGACGCTGCGCACGCTCGAGAGCGTGCTGGTCGAGAAGTTCGGGGTGCGCGCCGACCAGGTGATCGGCATCCAGATCGACCGCTTCCACGTCAATCCGAGCCATCAGCGCCAGCTGCTGCAGGGACTTCGGGGCCGCAACCACACCGCCGAGTTCAAGCTCGCCAACGAGTTCATCTCGCTGAGTGCTTCGGGCCTGTTCGACGATGCCGGCAAGTTCACCGGCGCCATCGTCAACTGGGAGGTCATCACGCCGCAGAAGAAGCTGGCGGCGGAGATCGAGGCGCGCGCCGCCGCGGAGGCCGAAGCGGCCACCCAGCTGCGCAGCAAGGTCGACACGCTGCTGCACACGGTCGAGCAGGCCGCCAAGGGCAACCTGACGGTGACGCACGACGTCGCCGGCAAGGACCCGGTGGGTCAGCTCGGTGAGGGCCTCGGCCGCATGATCAAGGACCTGCGCAGCATCATCGTGCAGATCAAGGAAGGCGCCGAGCAGTTCAGCGCGTCGGCCGGCACGATCAGCAACGCGTCGAGCAGCTTGTCGGAGGCGTCGCAGACCAACGCGGCGACCGTCGAGGAGATGACGGCGTCGGTCGACCAGCTGACCGAGAGCATCAAGCTGATCGCCAAGAACGCCGGCGACGCCAACTCGATCGCCGAGGAGACCAGCACGCGGGCGACCGCCGGCGGCCAGGCCGTCGACCGTTCGATCACCGCGATGAAGGAGATCAACCGTTCGAGCGAACGGATCAGCGAGATCATCCAGGTGATCAGCGAGATCGCCAGCCAGACCAACCTGCTCGCCCTCAACGCCGCGATCGAAGCGGCGCGCGCCGGCGAACACGGCCTCGGCTTCGCGGTCGTCGCCGACGAGGTGCGCAAGCTCGCCGAGCGCAGCAGCGAGGCGGCCAAGCAGATCACCGGGCTGATCCGCGAGTCGACGCAGCGCGTCGTCGAGGGCACCAAGCTGTCCGAGGAGACCGGCCAGGCGCTGAAGCAGATCATCGACGGCGTGCAGAGCACGGCGCAGTCGATCTCGCAGATCGCCAGCGCGACCGACGAGCAGTCGGCCACCGCGCAGGAAGTCGGCCGCGCGATCCAGAACGTCGCCAAGTTGACCGAGAACAACTCGGGCAACGCTACCAGCATGGCGGCTTCGGCCGAGGAACTGTCGGCGCAGGCGATCGCGATGAAGGAACTGGTCCGCCGGTTCCAGATCTGATCCGGCTGCACAACCCGGTGCGGCGCTGCGGCGCCGCGCCACCAGAGGCCAAGCATGAGCAACCTGAAAGGCAACGAAGACCTGGTCGCGGACTATCTCGGCGAGGCCGGGGACTACCTCGAGCAGATGAACCGCATCCTGCTCAGCCTGTCGGAGCAGGGTGAGGCCTGGCCGGTCGAGACCACCAACGAGTTGTTCCGCGCCGCGCATTCGCTGAAGGGCCTTTCCGCGTGCTTCGGCTACGAGCGCACCAACAAGGTCACGCACCAGCTGGAGAGCCTGCTGTCGGCGGTGCGGGCCGGCAAGCTGCGGCCGACCGGCGTGATCGTGCGCGTGATGTTCGATGCGATCGATCTGGTCACCAACCTGACCGCGGAGATCGCCAGCTCCGGGCAGGAGAGCATCGTCATCGAACTGGTGCTGACCGAATTGGAGCGGGCGCTCGCCACGGCCGAAGGCAGCTCGCCGGTGGCCGCGGCGGTGGACGCCGGCGCTGCCAAGGGCAAGGCCGAAGCCGCTGCCCAGACGGCGGCCGAGAAGGCTGCCGCCGAAGCCAACGAGACGGTGCGCGTGCGCATGGATCGCCTCGACCGCATGGTGAACCTGACCGGCGAACTGGTGGTGGCGCGTTCGCGCTTCCAGCTGGTGACCCGGCAACTGCGGCCCCTGCAGCGCATGGGCGAGATGGCGGTGGTCTGCCAGGACGTGGTGCGCGCGCTGGGCGAACTCGAAGCGGGGGCCAGCCGGCGTGGTGCCGAGGGTGGCAGCGAGTCGGCGACGATCGACCGCCTGCTCGAACTGTCGCAGCGCCTGCAGTCGGGCTTCAGCGACCTCACGGGCGTCGGCCGCGTGCTGCGGGATCTCGACGACGTCGCCTACGACTTCGATGGCGTCGTCGGCGGCATCCACGAGGCGGTGCTGCAGCTGCGCATGGTGCCGCTCGACAGCGTCTTCCGCCGGCTGCAACGCGTCGTGCGCGATACCGCGGAGACGCTCGGCAAGCCGGTCGAGTTCAACGTCACCGGCGGCGAGACGCAGATCGACAAGCGCGTCGCCGACGAGCTGGTGAATCCGCTGGTGCACATGCTGCGCAACTCGGTCGACCATGGCCTCGAGTCGCAGGAGAAGCGCCAGCAGGCCGGCAAGAGCCTGCGTGGCCAGATCGAGGTCCGCAGCTACCAGCGCGGCAGTTCGGTCGTCATCGAGGTGCGCGACGACGGTGGCGGCATCGATCCGCAGCGCATGCTGGCCAAGGCCGTCGAGATCGGCCTGCTGACGCCGGAAGACGCTGCCGCGATGCCGCCGCGCGAAGCGCAACGGCTGATCTTCGCGCCGGGTTTCTCGACCGCGAAGCAGGTCACCGAGGTGTCCGGCCGCGGCATGGGCATGGACATCATCGCCGCCAGCATCAAGCGGCTGCGCGGCAGCCTCGAGCTGACCTCCGAGGTCGGCAAGGGCACGTGCTTCACGGTGCAGCTGCCGCCGAGCATGTCGATCCTGTCGAGCCTGCTGCTGCAGGTGCGCGGGACGATGTTCGCGCTGCCGCTGACCGAAGTGCGTGAGATCGTCGAGCTGTCGCGCGTCAGCGTGCAGCACGTGCAGTCGCGCAAGATGATCGTCGTTCGCGATCGCCCGATGCCGCTGGTGCTGCTGCCGGAGACCTACCGGTTCCAGGCCGGTGGCGAACAGATCGCCGACGGCGTCGGCGAGGGGCAGCACGCGATCGTGTTCGGCTTCCAGGGCAACGAGGTGGCGCTCGGCGTCGATCGGCTGGTCGGCAAGGAGGACCTCGTCATCAAGCCGCTGTGTCCCGAACTCGCCGCGGTGCGCGGGCTCGCTGGCATGGCGATCCGCGGCGACGGCAAGGTCACGTTGATCCTCGATCCGTGCGGCTTCGCGGAGTTCGCATTGGCTCGCCACCAGTCGGTGCCGCTGCCGGCCGTCACCGGATGAAAGCCGCCGACGCACACGTCATCCAGGTCCCGATCGGCGGCATCGGCGTCGCCAAGGCCGGCCAGGTGCTGAGCACGTTGCTCGGTTCCTGCGTCGGCATGATCGTGCAGGACCTGCGTCGGCAGATCGCGGTGCTCGCCCATGTCGTGCGGCCGGATGGCACCGGGGCCGGCATGGGGCCCGGCTACTTCGCCAACCTGGCGGCGCCGCGCGCGAAGGACCTCGCCATCCAGAGCGGCGCCGATGCGCGCGAGCTGATGGTGCGCATGGCCGGCGGCGGGCGCATGTCCGGCGGCGTGGACATCGGCGCGCGCAATGCCGAGGCCATCAAGAACGCCACCTATGAGCTCGGCATGGTGTTCGGCGGGCATCTCGAAGGCCCGGCCGACGGCGGCTGCGTGCTGTTCGTCGATCCGGCGACCGGGCGCGTGCAGGTGAAACGGCTCGCCAACGCGTGCCTCGACGATGCGTCATGGAGCGAGGTCGTGCGGTCCGTGGGTGGACGATGAGTCCGCCGGTCGGCAATGGCGGCCGCCCGCGCGTCGCGATCGTCGCGGATGCCCCTACGACGACGATGCTCGCGGAATGGTTGCAGGCGGCGGGCTTCGCGTCGGCAGCACTCGCCGACGGCGGCACGTTCGCGGCGGTGCTGTGGCGGTGGAACGTGCCGCTCGACGCCGCGGCGGTGCGGGCGCCGGTGGTGGTGCTGCACGACGTTGGCAACGAGGTCCGCACCGACGTGTGCCTGCCGAGCGCGGAGTTCGTGCCGTGGCCGGACAGCACCGACATGCGCAGCCTGCTCGAATGGTCGTCGCAGCTGTTCACGCTGTTGCGGCGCGTTTGCAGCGGTCCGGTGCGTCCGGCATCCGGTTCCGTGATCGCGCCGGTCGTGCCCACGGCGCCGCCGCCGGTGGGTGGGCCGCGCCGCGATCCGGCGCTGGTCGCCGTGGGCGTGTCGACCGGTGGCCCGTCGGCGTTGCGCGAGCTGCTGGCTCCGCTGCCGGCGGCGGTGTTGCCGCCGATCGTCATCGTGCAGCACATCCCGTCGAGCTATGTCGCCGAGCTGGCGGGGCGGCTGCAGCGGCAGACCGGCTATCCGTGCGAACTGGCGCGCGAAGGCCTCGTGCTGCAGCGCGGCGTCGCCTACTTCGCGTTCGGCGAGCACCATCTGCGCGTGACCGGCGGTGCCACTGCCCTGCAGTGCTGTGCGGGCGACGAGCCGCCGCGGCGCGGCCACCGGCCGGCGGCCGACGTGCTGTTCGAATCGTGCGCGCGGCTGCAGGTCACCGGCGTCGGCGTGATCATGACCGGCATGGGGCAGGATGGTGCTGCGGGCCTGCTGCTGTTGCGGCAACGTGGGTGGGCGACGCTCGGCCAGGCGGAGGCGAGCTGTGCCATCTACGGCATGCCACGCGCGGCGAAACAGCTCGGCGCGGTCGAGCGCGAACTGCCGCTCGCCGAACTCGGTGCCGGCATCGTCGCCGCCTGCAAGGTCGCGGTCGCCACGCCGGCGCGCCGTTGAGCGCCGCCGGGGCCGCGGCGCTCAGCGCCCGTTCGGCGCCGTGAATTCGGGGTCTTCGTCGCGCAGCACGAGTTCGATCTCACCATCGGCGCCGGCGACCGCGCGATCGAGCCGCGCCGACCACGTGTGGCCGTTGCGCTGCGTGGTCGCGAACAGCACCAGCGCGCGTTGCTCGCGCAGGCCGGGGAACGTGAATGCGCCGTCGTCGCCGGTCGCGACCGCGCGCTGGGCTGGGCGCAGTTCGCCGCGCGGATCGCGCAGCGAGACGACGACGCCGCGGGCGGGGGAGCCATCGGGCCACTTCGCGATGCCGCGCAGTGCAGCGCCGGCGGCGACGGTGATGCGGGCGCCGTCGAGCGGGATCGCGTCGAGGTGGATCGTCTGGTTCGCGAAGCGCGCATCGACCACGCGCAGCGTGCCCGGGCCGAGCACGGGGCCAAGGCGCGCGGTGCCGCGCGCGTCGCTGAAGCCGGTCACCGCCGCGGCGTCCATGCCATCCGGGGTGTAGTCGACCGCGAGGTCGACGATCGGCAGCCCCGCTTCGTCCTTCGCCAACACGTGCAGCGGCCGGCCGCGCTCCAGTTCGAATGGGAAGCGATCGCTCTGCCCCTGCCAGGGACAGGCCTGCGGCGCGCAGCCTTCGGCGACGAACAGCAGCCACGTGTCGCCGGGTGCCGGCCGCGGCAGTTCGAACCACTGCGAAGGTGGCTGCGGGGCGCTGCGTGTGCCATGCACCTCGCTGGCGGCGAGGGTGCGCCAGCTGCCCTCGGCGAGGCGCTGCACGACGAACGTCGTCTGCGACACCGGGGTCTCACCTTCCGGAACCGGATGCAGCCACAGCAGCGGTGGCGCGCCCTGCGCCGATGGCCAGGCACCGGTGCCGTCCGGCGCGGCCGGTGGGAACTCGGCGGGTCCGTGCACCATGGCGCCGAGGCGGGCGCAGTAGAGGGCGCTCGCGGCGGCGCCGCGCAGCGTCGTCTCCAGTTCCTTGCCGCGGAACAGCAGCACGTCGGGTCGGTCGAGCGGATGCACGATCGCTGCCGCACTGCTGCGCTTCACCCGGCGCCCTTCGCCGAGGAACGACACCGTCACGGTCTGGCCGGAGAGCAGCGTGCGGCGTTCCCACAGCCAGCCTTCGTGCTCGTCGTGCACCCACAACTCGTAGTTGCCGGCCGGCAAGCGCACGGTGGTGCCACGAAGGCTCGGCAAGGACACCGTGCGGCCATCCGCCGCGGTGGCGCGCGCGATCACCGACAACCGTTCGGTGCCGGTCGCGGTGCTCAGGGCCGCCATCGGCGACAGGTCGACGCGTTGCGCTCGGCCCGGTTGCAGGTCGAACAGCAGCGCGCCGAGGCCCGACGCCGTCCACACCATGCCCGACACCGCACAGCCGTTCGGCGGGGTCTCGTCCTCGGTGGCGAAACGCAGGCGGCCGTTCGCGTCGCTGGTGCCGTCGAGGCGCTGCTGGTCGGGCAGGGCGAAGTCGAAGCGGTCGTCGGGTGTGATCGCGAACCCGGCGAGGGCGGGCAGGCTGCCGAGCGCGCGGGCGAACACGCGGCCGCGGGCCTCGGCGACCGGCTTGCCGGAGGGGTCGCGCAACAGCACGACCGGCGCATCCGGTCCCGGCGCCTGGGCCGCCGCCAGGCTGGGCAGGCAGGCCAGCAGCAGTCCGATGCGGAACATGCCGGCCATCAACGACGACGCGCGACAGCGGTTCAAGTCCGCCGTCGCGCGTTCGTGGGGCGCTGCGGCCATGGGCCGCGCGCGGTCGCTCACTCCGGCAGTTCGTCGCGCTTCTTGACGACCTTGGCGACCAGGCCGTACTCGAGTGCCTGGCCGGCATCGAGCCAGAAGTCGCGCCGCGCCGACTCGGTGACCTGCTCGAGCGTCTTGTTGCAGGTCTCGGCGATGATGCGGTTGTAGCGATCGCGCAGCTTCAGGATCTCCTTCGCCGTGATGTCGAGGTCGCTGGCGGTGCCGCGGCCCATCGTCGACGGTTGGTGGATCATGAAGCGGCTCTCCGCCATGCAGAACCGGCGCTTCTTGTCCGCCGCGAGGTGGATCAGGATGCCGGCCGAGGCGCACAGCCCGTTCACCACGGTGGTGACCGGCGGCTTGATGAACCGCAGCATGTCGTAGATCGCGAAGCCGGCGTCGGCGCTGCCGCCCGGGCTGTTGATGAAGACCGTGATCGGCTTCTTGGCGTCCTTCTGCTCCATCGCGAGGCAACGGATCGTCGCCTCCTTCAGCATCTTGTCGTCGACCGGCCCGCTGATCAGCAGCGTGCGGCTCTCGAACAGCGCCTTCTCGTAGGGGTTCGGGCCGCCGCCGCCCTTCTCCTTGTCCTTGCCGTTGTCGCAGTCGTGGTCGTCGTCGTCGTCCTCTTCTTCGAGACGCAGGCGGCGGGGATCGAGGTCGAAGGGGTTCTGCATCGTGCTTCTTGGCTTTGGAAGGGCGGGTCTGGACCCGCTCGCTGCCGTTCTTCGGTGATTGCAGCTCGGGAAGTTGAGTGCGAACCGCCGATCGCAGCGGCGCGTGGATAGCGCAGCATCGTCGGCATCGCAACGGTGGGAGTCCGCTCGCCAGTGGTCCGGCATCCCGGCGAGCCTCGGCGACCCATGGCGGGAGATTCCCGGACTGCGTGCTTGCGCCGTTCCGAGCGCATCGATAGCGTGCGCGCCCGTCGTTGGATGCGTTGTCGGAATCAACGCGCCAGCGGCACTCGCCCTGCTGGTGAGCCTTCCTACCCGAGCTGGTTGGAGCGCCCCGGAGCGAACCCGCGCGATCGGTCAGGTCGCCGTGCGCGCAGATGTGTTGAAGTTGCTGCAAGGGCTCTTCGCACATGGTTCGGCAGACATGTTCGGCAGCGAGTCGAGCGATGAGTCGGCGTCGCGGCTGCAATGCAGCGCCGCACTCATCCGGACATTTCGGCGTCAGGTGGTCCTGGCGCCGGAGCTCGATGGCATCGCCTCGATCGAGCAACGCCGGCAAGGCGGTGCTGGATGTGGCCGTCGGGCAACGCAGTGGTGAAACGCGATTGCCGCCAGTGGTCCCCGGGTTTCCGTAACCCAGAGATCCTTGGTCACGCAGTCGGCTGTCGCCAGAGGACACGGGACCGGCAGGCTTGCCGGGACCGCCGATCGGCAGCATGCGCTGCGCGATCATGAGACACGCATGAGCATCATGGAGAACGACTTCCCCGGCGATACGCAGCCGGATTCCGACCAGGGTGGCCCGGAGCGCAAGCGCTGGCGCGGAGGCCGGCGGCGCCGTCGTCGTCGTGGCGGTGGTGGTGGCGGCGGCGGGGGAGGCGGCGGACCTGGTCCTGGCGGCGGCTACAACAATGGCGGCGGCTACCAGAACGGTGGCGGCTACCAGAATGGTGGCGGCGGCGGCGGTGGCGATGGCTTCGCTCCGCAGGGCAACTTCGCCCCGCAGGGTTTCTCCGGCCAAGGTAATGGTGGTGGCGGCGGCGGTGGTGGCGGCGGCGGCGGTGATTTCCGCCCGCTGGTCGAAGGCCCCACCGAGCAGGCCGTCGGCGTGCTCGAGTACACCAAGGAAGGCAACGGCTGGCTGCGCAAGAAGCAGAACAGCTACCAGCCCGACAACATCCCGAACGGCGACGTGTTCGTGCCGGGCTCGCTGATCCGCACGTTCCGTCTGCAGGAAGGCAGCGAGATCGTCGGTCAGGCAGGCATGCCCAACCGCGGTCCGCAGCGGCTGACGATGGCGACGCTCGAGTCGGTCGACGCGATGCCGCCGGAAGAGCGCCGCGAGCTGAAGTCGTTCCGCGAGATGACCGTCATCGATCCGGAGCCGATGTTCGTGTTGGCGCCCGGCGACGACGAGAACATCAGCCTGCGCATCGTCGACCTGCTGTGTCCGCTCGGCTACGGCCAGCGCGGCCTCGTGGTGGCGCCGCCGCGTTCGGGCAAGACCGTGCTGATGCAGCAGATCTGCCACGCGATCGCGCAGCACTATCCCGAGACGCACATGATGGTGCTGCTGATCGACGAGCGCCCCGAGGAGGCGACCGGTTGGAAGCGCAGCGTCGAAGGGCCGAACCGCGAAGTGCTGGTGTCGACGCTCGACGAGGGGCCCAAGCACCACATCGCCGTCAGCGAGATCTGCATGAAGCGCGCGCAGCGGCTGGTCGAGACCGGTCGCGACGTGGTGATCCTGCTCGACTCGATCACGCGCCTGACGCGCGCCTACAACAGCTTCCTGGGTGGCCGCGGTGGCGGCACGATGTCGGGCGGCCTCGGCGCCAAGGTGCTCGAAGTGCCGAAGAAGTTCTTCGGCGCGGCGCGCAACTGCGAAGAGGGCGGCTCGCTGACGATCCTGGCGACGACGCTGGTCGACACCGGTTCGCGCATGGACCAGGTGATCTTCGAAGAGT
>CAMAUH010000113.1 GCA_945861365.1 Candidatus Kuenenia stuttgartensis | reverse complement strand
CGATCCGCACCGGCGATGACGAGGCCGTGCTGCGCACGCTGGCGCTGCGCACCGTGTTGCCCGCCAACTGGCGCGATGGCGTCGCCGCGGCGCGCGACGCGGGCGTGTTCGTGACGCCGGCGATCGACGGTTGCGTGCTGGTGTTCGGGCGCGACCTCGCGGCGCGCGGCGTCGACGACGTGGTGCCGCTGCTGCAGCGGCTCGCCGCCGCCCACGGGGCCGCCGCGTGGTTCCTCACCGACAGCGACCAGGATCGGCACGGTTGGGCGCTCGCGCAGACGGATCGGCCGCTGCGCGCCTACGCCTACGACGGCGAGGACGGCGTGGTGGCGTGGCACGGCGAGACCACCGCGGTCGAACACGAACTCGGCTGCTTCGTCGACGACCCGCGCGACCGTTCCGACGACGACGTGAAGTGGTGGCCCGACCGCGCCGTCGTGCACGCGCTGGCGGCGCGCTGGAGCATCGACCCCGACCGGTTCGCGGCGCGCGCTGCGGAACGTTCGGTGGGGTGGGTCGGTCGCCTGCCGGACTGACGGCGGCGTTCGCAGACCCGCGCTACCGTGACAAGCTCGCGACAGCGCCGCGGCGGTCGGCGGTGGGATCGCCTGCGTAGGATGCGCCGCCTCGTTCGGACCTTCACGGAGCCTCACATGTTCGCTGCCTCCCGTCTGCTCTCCGTCTGCGTTCTGTTTGCCGCGGCCTCGGCGCTGGCGCAGGATCGTCGCCCGCTGACGCACGACGACTACGACCAATGGAAGTCGCTGCGTGCGACCGCCTACAGCCAGGATGGCGCGTGGGTGGCGTGGCAGCTCGAGCCGCAGCAGGGCGACGGCGTGCTCGAGGTGCGCGAGGTCGACGGCACGCGCAGCTACCGCCACGACTTCGGCAGCAGCCCGCGCTTCTCCGCCGACGGCCGCTTCGTGGTGTTCACGCAGGGCACGTCGAAGGTCGCCGAGCGCGACAAGAAGATCGCCGAGCTGCGCAAGAAGGCGAAGGAAGGCAACAAGCCAGGCAGTGAAGGGGCTGCTGCGCGCGGCGGCGAAGGCGAAGCCGCTGGCGGTCCGCCAGCGATGGGGCCTGGTGGTCCTGGTGGTGCGGGCGCCGCGGCATTCGCCGGCCGTGGTGGCGCCGGGGGCCGTCGCGGTGGTGCGGGGTTTGGCCCTGGTGGTCCAGGCGGTCCCGGGGGCGGCGAGGACGGCGCGTCGCGGGATCGCGGCGAACTGATGCTGCTCGACCTCGCGACCGGCAAGGTCGACAAGCTCGGCAAGGTGAAGGGCTCGCTGGTCAGCGATGACGTGCCGTTCCTGCTGATCCACAAGGAGAAGCCGGAAGCGAAGCCGGACGCAGCCAAGCCCGAAGCCAGCAAGCCTGCCGAAGGAGCTGCCGCTGGTGAGGCACCGAAGGCCGAAGAGCCGAAAGCCGCGACCGGCGAGCCAGCGGCCCCGGCGGCGGCGGCAGCGGCGGAGCCCGCGGCCGCTGAGCCCGCGGCCGAAGCTCAGGCAGGGGAAACGCGCGGTGCGGGCCGCCGCGGCGGGCGACGCGGGCCAGGTGGCGCTGCGGGACCGGCCGCGGATCCGATCGAAGCGAAGCGGCCCGAGGGCACCGACCTGCTCGTGCGCGACCTCGCGACCGGCAGCGAACGCACCATCGCCGACGTCGTCGCCTACGGCGTGTCGCGGCAGGGCAAGTGGCTGTGGTACCACACGTCGGCGAAGAAGCCGGCGCAGGACGCGAAGTACGGCCTGTTCGTGCAGCCGCTCGCGGGCGGCGACGCGGTGCAGCTGCTCGACGGCATCGCGCACGTCGGCAACGTGACGATCGACCGCGCCGAGGCGGCGGTCGCGTTCACCAGCGACAAGGTCGACTTCGCCGCCGACAAGCCGGCCAGCGACCTCTACCTGTGGGAAGGTGGCAGCGCGCCCGCGCGCCGCATCGCGTGGGCCGGTGCGCCCGGCATGCCGCCCGGCAAGCGCGTCGCCGGCGGCGTGTCGTTCACGCGCGATGGCCGCCAGGTGTCGTTCGACGTCAACGATCCGCCCGCAGCCGAGCCGCTGCCGATCCTGCCCGAGGACAAGGTCACGCTCGATCTCTGGAACTGGCGCGACGGCACGCTGCAGACCGCGCAGCAGAAGCGCGGCAACGGCGAGCGCAATCCCGAGTGGACGGCGGTGTGGCAGCGCGGCGCGGATCGGCTGGCCGTGCTCGGCGACGATGGCCTGCGTTCGCTGCGCTTCGTCGGCCCCGCCGGCAACGTGCTGATCGGCAACGACGGCCGCGCCTACGAGAAGGAGACGACGTGGGATGGTCGCTACACCGACGTGTGGTTGGTCGACGCGAAGTCGGGCCAGCGCACGCGCGTGCTCGAGAAGCTGCGCGGCAACGTGTCGACGTCACCGCAGGGCAAGTACCTGCTGTGGTTCAGCACCGACTACCACTGGTGGAGCCTCGACATCGCCACCGGCGTGCGGCGCGACCTGACCGGTGCACTGCCAGTGCCGTTCCATCAACACGACGACGACCACCCCGAACCGGACTCGCCGTACGGCATCGCCGGTTGGACCAAGGACGATGGTGCGGTGCTGCTGCACGACGAGTTCGACGTCTGGAGCGTGCCGCCGGACGGTTCCGCGGCGGTCTGCGTCACCGACGGCTTCGGGCGCGCCAACCGGCTGCGCCTGCGCGTGCAGCAGCTGCCGCGCAGCGACGATCGCGAATGGGTCGACGACGAACTGCTGCTGGCGACCACGCACGTCGACACGATGGCCGAAGGTTTCCACGCCGACTCGCTGGTGCGCGCGCAGAAGCCGCAGCGTCTGGTCATGGCGGACGTCAACTTCGGCGACGTGATGCGGCCCAAGCACGCGAGCCGGCTGTTCTTCACGCAGAGCACGTTCGCGCAGTTCGCCGACCTGTGGACCGCGGCGAGCGACTTCCGCGGCATGCGCCGCCTCAGCGACGCCAACCCGCAGCAGAAGAACTACCGCTGGGGCAAGTCCGAGCTGGTGCACTGGATCGACGGCGACGGCAACCCGCGGCAGGGCGTGCTGGTGAAGCCCGACGACTTCGACCCGACGAAGAAGTACCCGATGATGGTGCACTTCTACGAGCGCATGACGCAGGGCCTGCACAGCTACGTGGCGCCGGCCCCGGGCACGTCGCCGAACGCGTCGTACTACGTCAGCAACGGCTACCTGTGGTTCATGCCCGACGTCGTCTACGAGATCGGCTATCCGGGCAACTCGTGCGTGAAGTGCGTCGTCAGCGGCGTGCAGCACCTGGTCGCGCAGGGCTTCGTCGACAGCAAGGCGATCGCCGCGTCGGGCCACAGCTGGGGCGGCTACCAGACCGCGTTCCTGGTCACGCGCACCAACATCTTCGCGTGCGTCGAGAGCGGTGCTGCGGTCAGCAACATGCTTTCGGCGTACGGCGGCATCCGCTACGAGTCCGGCGTGTCGCGGCAGTTCCAGTACGAACAGACGCAGTCGCGCATCGGCGGCACGCCGTGGCAGTACCCGCTGCGCTACCAGGAGAACTCGCCGATCCACTTCGCGGACAAGGTGCAGACGCCGGTGCTGATGCTGCACAACGACCAGGACGGTGCGGTGCCGTGGACGCAGGGCATCGAGTACTTCACGGCGCTGCGGCGCCTCGGCAAGGAGTGCTACCTGTTCAACTACAACGGCGAGGGCCACGGCCTGCGCAACCGCGCCAACATGAAGGACTGGTCGCGCCGCATGGCTGAGTACTTCGACCACCACTGCAAGGGCGCACCGGCGCCGAAGTGGATGCAGGAGGGCGTGCCGTTCCACGAGCGCGAGACCGAGAAGCTGCCGTTCGCGGCGAGCTACATCGATGCGCACGTGAAGCCGGCGCCGGCGGCGGCAGCAGAGACGACCGCGAAGCCGGAAGGTGCGCCTGCCGGCGGCGGTCCGGTCGGCAGCGACGAGGCGCGCGGCTCCGGGGTCGCGATCGCTGCGGAAGTGCGCAGCGGCGCCGTCAACGCGAACGCGATCGCCGCGCCGGCGGCGAAGCTGCAGGCGGGCCAGCCGGCCCCCGACTTCGCGTTGACCGATGCGGCGGGCAAGGTGCACACGCTCGCCGACCACAAGGGCCGCATGCTGCTGGTGTGGTTCTGCCCGAAGGCCGACATGCCGAGCTGCATCACGCAGGCGGAAGCCCTGCGCGACCAGCACGCGGAACTGGTGCAGCGTGGTGCCGACGTGCTCGGCGTCGCGTTCGATCCGACCACCGAGCTCGAAGCCATGCGCAGCGGCCATGCGCTGCCGTTCCCGATGCTGCGCGATGCGGATCGCAAGCTGGCGATCGCCTGTGGTGCTGCCGACGACGTCATGGCCGAGATGCCGCGCCGCATCGCGGTGCTGATCGACGGCGCTGGCAAGGTCGTCAAGGTTTGGACGCGCGTGAACCCGCGCACGTTCGCCGAGCAGGCACTGCAGGCGCTGCCGCTGTGACGGCGGCCGCGCGCACGCCGGCGCCGTGGCAGATCGTGCTGACGTGTGAACACGCGTCGGCGGCGGTGCCGGCCGCACTCGGCGACCTCGGTCTGCCGGCGCGCGTGCTGCGTTCGCACCGCGCGTTCGACCAGGGCGCGCTGCCGATCGCGCGCACGCTGGCGCGGGCCCTGCGCACGCCGCTGTTGGCGGGTGCGTGGTCGCGGCTCGTCGCCGACCTCAACCGCAGCGCCGAGCACGCGAAGGTCATCGCCGAACGGATCGACGGCCGCGCCGTGCCTGGCAACCAGCTGACCGCGGCCGGGCGGCAGCAGCGGCTGCGGCGCTACTGGCAGCCGTGGCGGCAGCGTACCGAACGCCGCATCGCCGCCATGGCCGCGCGCGGGCCGGTGCTGCACCTCGCCATCCATTCGTTCGTCGAACGGCTCGGCGGCGTCGAGCGCACGAACGACCTCGGCCTGTTGTGCGATCCGGCGCGGTCGCGCGAGGTCGCGTTCTGCCGCGGTCTGCAGCGCACGCTCGCCGCCGCCGGGTGGAAGGTGCGCCGCAACTTCCCGTACTTCGGCCACACCGACGGCTTCACGACGCACCTGCGCTCGCGGCTGCCGGCGGCGCGCTATCTCGGCATCGAGATCGAGTGCAACCAACGGCGCGTGCGCACGGCTTCGGGGCAGCGGGCGATCGCGGCGGCGTTGCTGGGCGCGCTGGTGGCGCCGCGGCGCTGAGGCGCGGGGCCGCGCGGCGCGGTGGCCGATCGGCTGACGCGCCGCCCGACAGCCGGTCTGCCGCTGTTGGCGGCGGTGTGTATCGAACCGGTGCGATGCGGCGTTCCTTGCCGTGCTGTAGCCGCAACCACACGTGGCTCGATGCCCGGGCATGCTCACTGCGCTCCTCGCTCTCGTTCCACAAGCTGTTCCGCAGGACCCGCCCGCGCAACCACCGGCGCCGACCCCGATCGGCGAGACGCAGCCGAACGCCGGCAACGCGCCGCTGCAGTCGCTGCAGGATGAGATGGCCGGTCTGCTGCGCGGTGTTCGGGAGCTGCGTGAGCAGGTCGGTGGCGAACCCGCGGCGCCGCTCGGCGAGATCGGCCCGGACGGCGAAGTGCTGCCCGACAAGTCGGAGCTGGCGCCGAACGACAAGCGCTGGCGCTTGTTCTCGCAAGGTGCGAAGGGCTTCAAGATCACCGGCTGGGTGTCGCAGGGCGCGAACTACAACTTCACGCAGCCGCGCGACGACTCGAACGGTCCGGTGACGTGGAACGACCGCGCCAACGACTACCAGCTCAACGAGGTCTACACGACCATCGAGAACGCTTCGCTGTGCGGCAACGACGAGTGGGGCGTCGGCGCGCGCGTCGACCTGCTCTACGGCACCAACAGCCGCTTCGTGACGTCGGCTGGCCTCGAGAGCACGTGGAACAGCGGCAACGAGTACGGCCTCGCGATGCCGAATGCCTACATCGAGGTGAAGACCGGGCGCATCAAGACCAAGCTCGGCCACTTCATGTCGCCGGTCGGCTTCTACGCGATCGGCACCGCCAACAACTTCTTCAACGTGCTGCCGTACACGTTCCAGTATGGCGAGCCGTTCACGCACACCGGGGCGCTGTCGACGATGCAGGTGCGCGACGACCTGACGGTCGGCGTCGGCATCACCGGCGGCTGGGACAGCACCGCGAACTGGAGTTCGCAGTCGTCGCCGATCGGCGTGAAGAACGCCTGGAATCGCCACGTCGGTGCGCTCGTCACCGTGACGAAGAACGAGGTCGGCACCA
The DNA here is from genome assembly GCA_945861365.1 of Candidatus Kuenenia stuttgartensis. Classification (GTDB taxonomy): domain Bacteria; phylum Planctomycetota; class UBA1135; order UBA1135; family UBA2386; genus UBA2386. Next base: position 4,097 of record CAMAUH010000113.1, on the reverse strand, counting down.
AGGGCGACTCGCTCGCCTACGTCGGCGTGTGGAGCCAGGAACCCGACGTCTCGCTGGTCGGCCGCGACTCGCGCTACCTGCAGACGCTCGTCTACACGCTGCCGCTCGCCGACAACGTGACGTGGGTCGTGCAGAGCGACCTCGGCTACCAGAACAACGCGCGCACCGACAAGGGCTCGGGCCGCAACGACGCGTGGTGGTACGGCCTCAACCAGTACGTGACCTGGACGATCGACAGCCAGTGGAGCCTCGGCGCCAACCTCGAGTGGTTCCGCGACGAGGACGGCTTCCGCGTCGGCAGCCCGCTGCCGTCGCTCGGCACGCCGAACTCGACGTCGTTCGGGCGCGGCCTGTTCCAGGGCAACTTCTTCCGCGCGATGGTGGGGCCGCAGTGGTCGCCGCATGCGAACCTGATGGTGCGTCCGGCGGTCGTCTACGACGTCTACCAAGGTCCCGGTGCGGCCGGTGGCGTGAAGCCATTCGACAGCGGCACCAGCAAGGACCAGCTGATGGTCATGCTCGACCTGGTCGTGTTCTTCTGATCGGTACGGAAAGGCAACGGGTTCTCCGTTCGCGGGCGGGGCCGTCGTTCGGTGTGATGCGCGCGTGCTTGGAACGACCGCCTCGCTGTTGCTCGCATTGGCTCCGCAGGAGCCGCAGTCCGTGGAGCCGGGGCCGTCCAAGTTGCCCGCGCGGCCCGCGCGCTGGCATCTGCTGCCGAAGCGCGACGCCGGCTGGTCGCTGACCGGCTGGCTGTCCTTCGGTGGTGCCTACAACACGGCGTCGCCCGACGATCGCTACAACGGCCCGGTCACCTTCCCCGACCGCTCCAACCAGTTCACGCTGTACGAGGCGCACACCAGCGTCGAGAACAAGCGCATCATCGGCGGCGACGGCTGGTCGCTCGGCGCGCGCGTCGACCTGTTCTACGGCAGCAACGCCCGCTTCCTGACCGCGGCGGGCCTCGAGAGCACGTGGAACGGGCACGGCGCGTACGGCCTCGCGATGCCGTTCGCGAACCTCGAGCTGAAGACCGGCGACGTCACCACGCTGCTCGGGCACTTCGTGTCGCCGGTGGGCTACTTCATCGTCGGCAGCGCCAACAACTACTTCAACGTGCTGCCTTACACGTTCGAGTATGGCGAGCCGTTCACGCACACGGGCTTCTGGAGTTCGTGGCAGGCCAGCGACGAGGTCGCGATCGGCGGTGGCGTGATCGGCGGCTGGGACAGCTTCGCCGACTGGGATTCCGCCAATGCGGGCCTCGTCGACAACGCGTGGAACCGCCACGCGGGTGCTTTGCTGACGGCGTCGAAGACCAACCTGGTGACCAAGCGCGACGCGTTCTCGTACGTCGGCGTGTGGAGCCAGGAGCCCGACCTGACCGCGCTCGGCCGCAGTTCGCGCTACCTGCAGACGCTGGTCTACAACGTGCAGCTGACCGACGAAGTGAACTGGGTCGCGCAGAGCGATTTCGGCTGGCAGGCCGACGCGGTGCCGGTCGCCAGCGGGCGCGCCAACGACGCCGAGTGGTTCGGCATCAACCAGTACCTGACCTGGCAGCTCGATCCGGAATGGAGCGTCGGCATGAACCTCGAGTGGTTCCGCGACAACGACGGCTTCCGCGTGGTCGGCGCCGAGCCGTCGTTCGGCTCGCCCCGCGCGACGTCGTTCGGCCGCGGGCCGTTCCAGGGCGACTTCTACCGCGCCATCCTCGGTGGCCAGTGGTCGCCGCACCCCAACCTCGTCGTGCGCCCGGCGCTGGTGTTCGACGTGTTCGCTGGCCGGGTCACCGGAGCCGCGCAAGGACTGCCGTTCGACGATGGCACCGCGCGCACGCAGCTGCTGGCGATCGTCGACGTGCTGGTGTTCTTCTGAACCCGTGAACGGGTCGCACGGGCCGCGCGCGCGCGACGCGTTGCCGCGCTAGCCTTCGCGGCCGCACGATGCCGCGCCGCACGATCTTCTGGACCCTCGCCACGCTGGCGACCCTCGCCGCCGCCCTGCACGCGTGGTCGCTGCGCTGGACCTGCGACGACGCGTTCATCTCGTTCCGCTACGCGCAGTACTTCGTCGAGGGCCACGGCCTCGTGTTCAACCTCGACCCGGCCGAGCCGCCGGTCGAGGGCTACACGAACTTTGCATGGACGATGTGTCTGGCCATCGGCATCGCGCTGTTCGGTGGCGACCGCGCGCTCGAGCACTGGTCGATCGTCTGGGGCGTGCTGTGCCATGCCGGAACGGTGTGGCTACTGGCGAGCATCGGGTGGCGCGCGAGTTCGGGGCGCGCGGTGGTGCCGATCGCGGCGTGCGGCTACGCGGCGATCCACCACGCGGCATCGCTGGCGCCGGCGGGGCTCGAGACGGCGATGTTCACGCTGCTGGTCACCGCGATGCTGCGCTACTCGCTGGCGCTGCGCTGTGCGCGCGAAGCGTGGCTGCTGGGCTTCCTCGGCGTGCTCGCGGCGATGACGCGGCCCGATGGTGCGTTACCGGTCGCGATGGCGGGGCTGTTCGTCGCCTACGACGCGTGGCGGCGCGGCGCACCGCGGCTGCTGGTCGGCTACGTCGTGCCGTTCCTTCTGGTGTTCGCGCCGTACCTGCTGTGGCGGCACGGCTACTACGGCTACTGGCTGCCGAACACGTTCTACGCGAAGTCGGGAACCGGCTCGTACGTGCCGCAGGGTCTGCGCTACGTGATCCCGTTCGTGACCTGCTACTGGCCGCTGGTGCTGGCGGTGGTGCCGTGCGCGTGGTTCGCGCTGCGGCGGCCGGATCCGCTGGCGGCGATCAGTGCGTTCCTGGGCCGGCGGCCGTGGCTCGCGATCGGCGGCTATGCGGGCCTCTACGTCGCGTTCGTCGTCTACGTCGGCGGCGACTTCATGTTCGGGCGGTTCCTGATCCCGGCGCTGCCGGCGGTGCTGCTGGCGTTCGATTTCGCGTGCCAGCGTTGGCGGCCGCTGTGGTTGCAGTGGGGGATGGCGGCGCTGCTGGTGGTGGGCTTCACGTTCCGCGTCGAGCCGAACGGTCTCGGCAACCCTGAGAACGACGTCAGTGACAACCGCACGATCTCGGTGCGGGACTACGTGCCAGGCATGCCGTGGACCGACGCGTTGCGCCTGGTCGGCGAGTACCTGCGGCCGCTGTTCCAAGGGCTCGACGTGCACCTGGCGATCGCCGGCGGGCACGCCAACCTCGCCTACCGCGCGCGCGTGCCCGTGGCGATCGAGGTGGCGGCGGGCCTCACCGATGCCTACATCGCGCGCATCCCGGTGCAGCCGGGCGGCAAGCGCGGCCACGATCGGCCCTACACGCTGTATCCCGAGTACCTGGTGCGGCGGCGCGTGCACTTCATGTGCGACCTCAGCTTCGGCGCCGGCGAGCCGTGGCGCGACATCCTGTTCACGCCGGTCGGCTTGCCGCTGAAGCTGGTCACGTGGGACCGTGAGCTGATGCGCGAACTGAAGCGGCGCGAGCCGAGCCTGCAGTTCCAGGACTTCGAAGCGGTGCTCGACAGCTACCTCGCGGAGCTACCGAAGAAGTCGAAGGAGCAGGTCGCCGCCGACTACGCGAAGTTCACGGCGTTCTACTTCGCGCACAACGACGACGCGGCCCGCAAGGCCGCGTTCGAGTCGTTCCTGAAGTGACTGCGCGGCTGCGCGTCACTTCTTCATCGCCAGCACGGCGGCGGCCAGCAGCGACAGCACGCCGCTGATGCCGACCAGCACGATCGGGTCGTTCCACGCGACGGGGTTGCCGTGCTTCGGTGCCGGAGCCGGTGCCGTGGCGTGTGGGTGCGGGTGGGCGTGGCCGTGGTCGTCGGCCGCCGCGGCGTGCGGATCGGTCGTGTGCGCACCGGCGGCGGCGCCGTGGGCGTCGCCGTGACCGGCTGTGGAATCGCCATGGGCCGGGGCGTGGGCATCGCCATGCGGGGCGGCGTGGGCGTCGGTGCCGTGCGCGTCGTGCGAGGTGCCCGGTGCGGCGTGGCCGTGCGCGTCGGCATTGCCGTGTGCCGGTGCCGCTGCGTGCGCCGGGGCGTGGGCGTCGCCGTGGGCTGGTGCGGCTGCGTGCGCCGGGGCGTGGGCGTCGCCGTGGGC
>CAMAUH010000112.1 GCA_945861365.1 Candidatus Kuenenia stuttgartensis | reverse complement strand
CGATGGCGAACCTGCATCTGGCGATCGCGCGCGCGATGGGCTGCAAGGACGAGAGCTTCGCGGACAGCACGGGGGTGCTGGATCTCGCGTGAGTGGGGATCGCCGGGAGACGTGGCGGCTCGGAGAGCCCTGCAAGCCTTGCACACTTGACCAGCGAAGGCCGTGATGGTCGCCAGTTCCTGACAGGATCGCCGCGTGACAGAGAAACAACGTGCACAGTGGGGGCGCTGGATTGCTCGGGTGGCGGCCTGGGTCGTCGGGGTTCTCGTGTGGTGTCGCCATGGTCTTGTGCGGGTGGTCTTGGTCGACGAGCCGGGGGCTTTGAGTGACCCTTCGGTGTTGGCGAACCGAATGCTCCTGATGAGTGGCGACTACCAGATTCACGCAGTGCTGAAGTGCATATGCCTGCCGAGCATGGGCGATTGTCTGTGGTTGGTCGCCGCGTGTGGGTTGATCGCACTCGGTCAACCTGGGCCGCGATCGGCTTGGTCCCTGCTCGCAGCCTTGGTGGGACCCGCATTGTTGGCCGCGACGATCGCTTGCTTGCTGTACGCAATGGTCTAGCCCGCTCATTCCACTGTCAGGCAACTGGCGCACACCAAGACCGTGCCAGGGTTCGACGGCGTGATGATGCCCAGCGCGTGGCACCCGAAGTTGCACGGCGCGAATGAGGGCCATCTCCCAGGATCAGGCTCAAGCAGCCCGAGGATTCGCCGTTGCCACGCCCGCGGCGGAGCCGCGGTCGCGGCAACCCGAGCCCTGGCGGGCTACCACTCGGCGCGCGCAGCGCGCCGAAGTGGTACGCCCGGCAGGATTCGAACCTGCGACCCTCGGTTCCGAAGACCGATGTTCTTCCGCTGAACTACGGGCGCGCGGAGGCGGGGGACCGTAGCGATGCGCGGCCTCGCTGCCAACGCCCGTGTCAGCGCCGTTCGCGCCGCAGTCCGAACAACACCAGCAGCGCGCTCAGCACGACCATCGGCCAGTCGCCGAAGCGCGCGTAGACCGTGACCTCGCCGTCGCCGGTCGCCACGTCCATCACCAGTTCCCCCGGCGTGTCCGTCGCGACGTGGTCCAGGCGCATCACGGAGCCGTCCGCCGACACCAACGCCGAGATGCCGCCCGACGCCGCGCGCGCGATCGCGTAGCCGTTCTCCAGCGCGCGGAAGATGCTGTTCTCCAGATGGAACTCGCGGATCGCCGGCCAGTCGTTGGTCGGCACCGCCATCAGGCGCACGCCGAGGCGCCCGTAGCCGCGCGCGAGGTCGGTGAAGTTGTCGTCCTGGCAGATCATCCCGCCCAGTTGCGTGCCGGCGAGGTCGAGCGGCACCAGCGTGCCATCGCCGGCCGTGTAGTCCTCGAGCCACGGCACCAGGTGGGACTTGCGGTACTCGCCGCGCAGTTCGCCCTGGGCATCGAAGAACCAGATGCGGTTGTCGCGCGTCGGGTCGTGCCAGACGCCGAGCGCGGCCGCGACGCCGTGCTTCTTCGCCATGCCGCCCAGCCGCAGGATCGCCCGGTCGCGCTGGTCCTTGCTGACCCACATGCCCGTCTCCGGCGTCACCAGCAGCGCAGCGCCGGTCGTCGCCGCACCGGTGAACCACTCCTCGTAGACCTCGAGCAGGTTGCGCGTGTTGCCAGGGTGGCTCTCGCCCCAGCCGTGCACCGCGACGCGGATCTTCGGGCCGAACGTGCGGGCGGTGCGCGTGCCCGCGAGCACCGCGGCGACCGCCGCGAGCAGGATGGCGGCCAGCAGGGCGCGGCCGCGCGAGGGGCCGCGTAGGGCCGCGACAGCGAGCGCCTGCAGTGCCGCGCTGGTGAACACCAGCCCGGCGACGCCGGTGTACGCGACGAACGCGACCAGCGCCGGCGCCGCGCTGAGCGGCCGCACGAAACACTGCGCGGTGCCGAACATCGGCACCGCATACCAGATCGCCACCTCGACCAGCGTCAGGACCGCGGCTGCACCGAAGGCGCCCAGCACCGGGCCGCGCGCCAGCAGGCGACCGGCCAGCGGTGCCACCAGGGTCCACTGCACCACGTTGAAAATGCCGGCGACGAGGATCGGCAGGTCGGCGCCGATCGACAGCACGAGCGGCAGCGCGTAGCCGCAGCCGAACGCGAGCCCTAGCGGCCACAGCGAGCGCTGCTGTGCGTGACGGCGGGCCAGCGCGAACCAGAACGGCGCCAGCGCGACGAACTGCAGCGGCCACCAGTGCAGCGGATGGTCCGACGCGCACAGCAGGAGACCGGCGACGAGGGCGAGCAAGTACATGGTCGGCGATGTTAAGGACGGGTGCAGCCAATGCCGCGCCCCTGATGGGTGTGCGGCCGAGGATGCTGCTGACAATTCCCCCTCGCAGCGGTTCACTTCCGCGGCTTGCTCGCCGCCCCGGTCGGGACCGGATCGTGCGATCGGGTTCGCCTTGGCCTCAACGGAGTCAGCCATGCCAAAGTTCTGCGCCGCTTGCAATGCGAGCAATCCGTCCGCCAGCAGTCATTGCGGAGCGTGTGGTGGTGCACTCGGCGAAGGCGCTGCGCCGCCCGCCAGCGGTCGTCGGCCGCGGTTCCGCCATCAGCTCGCCAGCGGGCGGCAGGCCTTGAACCGCGTGCGCATGACCTTCCTGGTCGTCGGCTTGCTGGCCTTGGCTTGGACCGGGCTCGTGGCGCTCGCGATGGCCGGTACCGATGCCGAGATCGAGCCGGAGGCCTACGGCGGACTGCTCGTCAACCTGTGCGTCGGTGGTGCCGTGGCAGTGACGGCGGCGCTCGGCGTGTGGCGCGCGCAACACAGCCCGCTGCCGTGGGCGATCGGGGCCGCTGGCCTGCTGACGCTGGCTGCGGTCGTGCCGTTGATGGAAGGGCGGGTGCCCGGGGTGGCGCAGATCGTCATCACGTTGTCGGCGTGGGGGCTGGTCATGCCGATCCTGCGCCTCGGCCGCTTGGCGGCAGAGAACCCTGATCGCGACGATCTTCGCGATCTGGCACCGGCACCTGGCACGCGTCACCAGGCGCGCATCCGCAGCAAGATGCGCGGAGTCAGGCGCGACTTCCTCACGGCGGCGATCGTCTTCGTCGTGTTCGTCGCTTCCTTGTTCGGGCTGATGATCGTGCGCGGGACGTTCCTGCGGGTCGCGCGGGAAGTGGAGGCTGCAGCGGGCGAAGGGCTGCCCACGCAACCCATCGATGCCGTGCTGGCGCGTTTCGAGAAGGCGTGGGGGAACAGCGACCCCAAGGCGATCGAGCCGTTGTTCGCGCGGCGGCTGCAGCACAAGGCATCACGCATCGGCCCGACCTTGGAACGGCGCGGGTTCAAGGCGCCCTACCCCGCCCTGCGTGAGCGGCGGCTCGGTGCAGAGGAGGGAGCGCGCCGGACCGTGACGTTCACCACGGACGTCTGCGAAGTGAAGGTCGTCTTCGAGTGGGCCGACGGCGCCTGGGGCATCGGCAACTTCATCTTCTCGTGAGGCCGTCACGGCCCACGCGACCCACAACGCCGCTTGTGTCGCATGGGCAGCCTGGGGCAGTTGAGTGCTCCGACGTAGCGTGAACTTCGCGCCAACGGCCGCGCTGGGCGTTCCGTAACATCGCGCCATGCCCGTCTCCTCGCGCCGTTCGTTCCTGACGTCGGTGGCCGCCGCCGGTCTGTCCGCACCACTCGTCGCTGCCATCGGTCGCGACGACGCGCCGCGGTCGGCGCCGAAGAAGATCCTGGTGCTCGGCGGCACCGCGTTCCTCGGCCCGCACTTCGTGCGCGCGGCGCAGGCGAACGGCCACACGGTGACGCTGTTCAACCGCGGCAAGACCAACCCGGGCATGTGGAAGGACCTCGAGCAGCTGCGCGGCGACCGCGAGACGGGGGACCTCACTGCGCTGAAGGGCCGCAGCTTCGACGCCGTCGTCGACACCTCGGGCTACGTGCCAGCGCACGTCGAGGCGACCGCCAAGCTGCTCGCCGACAGCTGCAAGCACTACCAGTTCATCAGCACGATCTCGGTGTACGGCAGCTTCGGCGAACGGCCGGACGCGATCACCGAGAGCACCGACACGGCGAAGGTCGACGACGACAAGGTCGCGGCGGTCAATGCGATCCGCGAAGCGATGCCGTTCTACGGCCCGCTGAAGGCGCGCTGCGAAGCCGCGGCCGAGGCGGCGATGCCCGGGCGCGTCAGCACGCTGCGGCCCGGCCTGATCGTCGGCCCCGGTGACACCAGCGACCGCTTCACGTGGTGGCCGGTGCGCATCGACCGCGGTGGCGAAGTGATCGCGCCGGGCGATCCCGATGGCCACGTGCAGTTCGTCGACGTGCGCGACCTCGCCGCGTGGATGCTGCACTGCATCGAGCACGACGTGGTCGGCGTGCACAACGTGACCGGCTTCCACGGCCGCGTGTCGATGCAGGAGGTGCTCGGCGCGTGCAAGTGCGCGACCAGCACGCCGGTGACGCTGACGTGGTGCAGCGAGGAGTTCCTCGCCGCGAACAAGGTGCAGCCGTACATGCAGATGCCGCTGTGGATCCCGCGCGATGGCCGCAGCGTCGTCGACTGCAGCAAGGCGATCGCCGCCGGCATGCGCTTCCGCCCGATCGCCGACACCGTGCGCGACACGTTGCAGTGGGCGAAGGCCGAGCGCGGCGACAAGCCGTTCGCGCGCACGGGGCTGCCCGCCGAGCGTGAGAAGGAGCTGCTGGCCAAGTGGCACGCGGAGAACAAGAAGTGATGCGCGCGCTGGCCGGATGGCGGCACTTCGCGGCGCTGGCGCTGCTGGCGGTGCCTGCGCTGCTGCCGGCGCAGGACGAGCTGGGCCTCGGCAAGATGTGGACGTTCGAGAAGCCGCCGCTCGGCTACCTGCAGCGTGAGTACGGCTTCCAGCCGGACGAAGCGTGGTGGAATCGCATGCGGCTCGCGTCGCTGCGCTTCGGCAAGGGCTGCTCGGCGTCGTTCGTGTCGGCGCAGGGCTTGATCCTGACCAACCACCACTGCGTGCGCGACCAGATCGCCGCGGTGCAGGGCGAACACGATTGGGTGCGTGATGGCTTCGTCGCCGGCGAGCTGGCGGGCGAAGTGCGCCTGCCGGGCCTGACGGTGCAGCAGCTGGTGCGCATGACGGATGTCACCGCGCGCGTCGACGTCGGCGTCGGCGTCGGCATCGCGCCGGAGCAGGCCGAGCAGCAGCGCGAGAAGAACCGCGAACTGCTGCTGGCGGAAGCGCGCGCCGCTCAGCCCGACCTCGAGCCGCAGCTGGTCAAGCTGTTCCACGGGGCGCAGTGGCAGCTGTACCAGTACCGCGTGTTCGACGACATCCGGCTGGTGATGGCGCCGCACCTGCAGATCTCGCACTTCGGCGGCGATCCCGACAACTTCGTCTACCCGCGCTACGCGATCGACTTCTCGTTCTGCCGCGCCTACGTCGACGGCAAGCCGGCGGACACGAGCGCCTTCCACTTCCCGTTCAGCGACGGGCCCGACGAAGGCGAGCTGGTGTTCCTGACCGGCAATCCCGGCACGACCCAGCGGCTGCTGACGGTGGCGCAGCTCGAGTTCCTGCGCGACGTGCGCTATCCGCGCATCAGCACGATGTTCGACAGCCGGCTCGCGGTGCTGCGCGCGTTCACGGCGAAGGATGCGGCGATGGAGAAGCGCTTGCGCACGTCGATCCTCAGCCTCGAGAACGGCCAGAAGCTGTACCGCGGCGAACTGAGCGCGTTGACCGACGCGCAGGTGATGGGGCGCAAGCGCGACAGCGAGGCGGCGTTCCAGAAGCGCGCCGAGCAGCGTGGCCATGGCGAAGAACTGCAGGTGTGGCGCCAGCTCGCCGAGCTGATGCACCAGAAGCGCGAACTCGACGCCCCGTTCGCGTTCCACTCCGCCGGCGGGTTGCCGCTGCTGCTGCGCGCGCTCGCGTTGGTCGAATGGGCGCATGGCGGCGACGCCAGGCTGCTGGCGAAGGCCAAGGCGGTCGAGTGCTGCCGCGACGCAGTGCCCGAGGCGCTGTTCGCCGACCACCTGGCCCGCGCCCGCGCGGCGCTCGGCCGCGGCGACCGCTACGTCGCTGCACTGCTCGGCGATCGCGAACCGCAAGCCGCGGTCGCGGCGCTCGTCGAGGGCAGCAAGCTCGCCGACGCGGCCGCGTTCGATGCACTCGTCGCCGGCGGCAAGACCGCCGTCGACGCCAGCGCCGATCCGGCGCTGGTCGCCGCGCGCACCGTCTTCGCCCTCAATCGCGAGAGCCAGCAGCGCATCGCCGCGGTCGAGGAGCAGGAGACGCGGCTCGGCAGCCAGCTCGCCAAGCTGCTGTTCGCCGTCTACGGCCACGACGTGACGCCCGACGCGACGTTCACGCTGCGCTGGAGCGACGGCCGCGTCGCCGGCTATCCGTGCAACGGCTCGCTGGCGCCGTGGCGCACGGTGTTCCACGGCTTGTTCGCGCGCGCCGCCGAGTTCGACGACAAGCACCCGTTCGACCTGCCGGCGCCGTGGCTGCTGGCGAAGGACCGGCTCGACCTGCGCGCGCCGGTCGACTTCGTCTGCACGGTCGACTCGACCGGCGGCAACTCGGGCAGCCCCGTCGTCGACCGCGAACTGCAGCTCGTCGGCCTGCTGTTCGACGGCAACATCGAGTCGATGGCCAACGAGTTCATCTACGGCGAACGCACCGAACGCAGTGTCTGCGTGCACCCGCAGGCGATCACCGAAGCGCTCGGCAAGGTCTACGGCGCCACGCGGCTGCTGCGCGAACTGACGCGCTGAGCCGCGCCCTGGCCGGCTTCAGAGCCAGCCGTCGACCAGCGCCGCGAACTGCTCGAGGTCCGGCAGTTCATTGGCGAGCGTGTTGGCGATGCGCCCGTAGTCGAGCGTCGCGTACTGGTGAGCAAGTACGTTGCGCAAGCCGGCCCAACCCATCAGGCGGCGGGCGAGCTCATGGTCCAGGCGACCGTTCGCCGCCAGCTGCTCGAACGCGCGCTGGTAGGTCGTCGAAGCCGTCTGTTCGCCATCTGCCGAAGCGTGCAGCGCGATGTCGATCGCGGCCTGTGCCGCGATGTAGAGCGCATGCAGGACCATGTGCTGCACGTCGCGATCGGTGCGCAGTGCGGTCGCGTCGTACTTCGCGCGATAGCGACGCAGGTCCGCCAGCGCGTCCTGCAGCAGAGCCAGCCGGCGGCGCAGTGTCTCCTGGTCGACCATCAGTTCTTGCGCTCCAGGCGTTCGCGCATCGCGCGGTTGCGGCGGTCCAGGAACTCCTCGTAGCTGGGCTTGAAGTCCAGCCACCGCGACGTCGTCTCGGCTTCCCAGGTGCGCCGCGCTTGGGGTTCCCGATCGAGCAGCACGATGCGTTCGGTCAGCATCGGCCCCACGAACGGCAGGTCGGGCTGGGACAGGTCGATGAGGTCGACCTTGATGCCGACCGCCTGTTCGAGGTTGGCGACGACCATGCCGATCGCCACGGCTCCGGCCGGCATGCTCGCCGACGGCATGATCGCGATGTCGACGTCGCGGAAGTGCTCGCCGCGCGCAGCGGACCCGAACAGGTAGGCCCATCGCAGGTGCGGTTCGGCCTGCAGCGTGCGATGCGCGGCCTCCAGCACGGCTTGCTGCGTGAGCATGGTCCGGAGCGTAGCGGGCGAGGCCGGATCGCCAAGCTCGTGTGTCCGCGCATGCGCACTCGATGCGACGCCATTCGCGGTGGGTGCGCGCCTCACGCGCCCGCGCCGACTTCCTCGTAGACCGTCGTGCGCTGCACCGGCTCGTAGCCAGCTTCGCGGATCAGGTGCGCGATCTGGTCGACGCCGAGCGCCTGCGGCTCGGTGGTGCCGGCGTCGTGCGTGATCTTCTCCTCGGTCACGGTGCCGTCGATGTCGTTGGCGCCGAAGCTCAGCGCCGTCTGCGCCGACTCCTGCGTCAGCATGATCCAGTAGGCCTTGATGTGCGGGAAGTTGTCGAGCATCAGGCGGCCGACCGCGATCGAGCGCTCGTCCAGGTGGCCAGTCGTCACGTGGCCGAAGTTGGCGAGGTCGGTGTGGTACGGCCAGAACGCCAGCGGGATGTAGGCCATGAAGCCGCCGCACTCGTCCTGCAGTTCGCGCAGCTTCACGAGGTGCGTGACGCGCTCGTCCGTGCGCTCGATGTGGCCATACAGCATCGTCGCGTTCATCTTGAAGCCGGCCTTCTGCACCTTGCGCGCGGTGTCGATCCAGCCCTGCGGGCCCTGCTTCTCGCGGAACACCGCCTTGTGCACGCGGTCGGTCAGCACCTCGGCGCCGCCGCCCGGGCAGCTGCCGAGCCCGGCTTCGCGCAGGTCGGCGAACACTTCGTCTTCGCTCTTGCCCGAGATCTTCAGCATGTGGTCGATCTCGACCATCGTGAACGCCTTCACGTGGATGTCCGGCCGCGCGCGCTTCGCCGCGCGCACCACGTCGAGGTAGTACTCGTACGGCATCGTCGGGTGGATGCCGGCGACCATGTGCACCTCGGTGACCGGCCGGTGCAGCTGCTCGCGCACCTTCTGCTCGACGATCGACGGCGTCATCAGGTAGGCGCGCTCCTCGCCTTCCTTCGCCGCGAACGCGCAGAACTTGCACGAGTAGATGCAGATGTTCGTGTAGTTGACGTGCTGGTTGATGTTGAAGAACACCTTCTTGCCGTGGCGCTGCGTGCGCACGCGGTGCGCCATCAACCCGACCGCCGAAAGGTGCGGCGTTTCGTAGAGCCGCACGCCGTCCTCGAACGACAGGCGCTCGCCGTTCCGGACCTTGCTGTCGATGTCGCCGAGGCCAGCCTTGTGGATCAGCTGCGTGGCGAGGGATTCGTCGAGGTGGGCGTAGCGGTGGGCGTTCATGCGGCGGGGCGGGAAGGCTAGGCCGGATCCGGCGGGTCGTGAAGGGGAACGGTGCCGCCGGCCAGGAATTGCCCGCGCCGAACCGGGCGCCGTGGGCCATGGCTAGACTGCGCCGCCACTCTCCACTCGCGAGGCCCATGCTCGACCGCATCCACGCCCGTTCTGCCTTCCTGTTCGCCGCGTTCGCCATCGCTGCCGCTCCGTTGGTGGCGCAAGTTGCCGCCCCGCCGCTGCTGAGTCCGGTCGCCGCACCGCCGGCGGCCGCGGTGGCCTGGGACGCCGCCGAACGGGCGCGCAGCCCGATGGTCGCGCGGTCCGGTTTCGTGCGCGTCGACACCGCGGCACTGCTGGCGCTGCCGCTCGGCGGTGCGCCGCCGCTCGGCACGTTCACGCTCGACCTGTTCGAGCGGCCGGTCGTGCTCGAAGTGACGAGCCTGACGTGGTCGCTCGGCTACCGCGTGTTCCACGGTCGCGTGGCCGGTGCGACGAGCGATGTGCACCTGACCGTCGCCGGCACCGGTGCAGTGTGGGGCTCCATCGACGTCGGCAGTGAGTCGTTCGTGCTCGCGCACACCGGCGTCGCCGACGTGCACGTGCTGCAGCACATCGATCACGCGCGGCTGCCGCTGCACATGCGCTGCGGTACGAACGACACGCACGCGATCGCCGCGGCGCCGGCGGTCGGCATCGACAACACCAACTCGGATTGCGGCCGCACCACGGTCGACGTGCTGGTCTGCTACACGCCGCTGGCGCGCACCAACGCGGGCGGCACGGTCGCGATGGAGGCGGCGATCGTCGGCGCGGTCGCGCAGGCCAACGCCGCGTTCGTCGATTCGGGCGTGCAGATGGAGTTCCGGCTCGTGCACATGGCCGAGACGAACTACGTCGAACTCGGCAGCAGCACCGACCTGTCGCGCTTCCGCAACGATCTCGATGGGTTCATGGATGAGGTCTTCGCCCTGCGTGCGACATACGGCGCGGACTTGATGCAGCTGATCACCGATCCAGCCTCGCCGCAGTACTGCGGCATCGGCTACCTGATGACCAGCTTGTCGACCGGGTTCGCGCCGAACGGGTTCGCCGTCACCCTGCGCACCTGCATCGCCAACCGCAGCTTCACGCACGAGTGCGGGCACAACATGGGTTGCCACCACGACGCCGCCAACGCCGGCGCGGCGATCTATCCGTACGCGTACGGCTATCGCACGCCGGACAACGCCTACCGAACGGTCATGGCCTACGCGCCGGGCACGCGGGTCAATCGCTGGTCGGGCCCGAACGTGCAGTACCTCGGCTACACGATGGGCGTCGCCGGTGCGGCCGACAACGCGCTGACGCTCGACAACACGCGCGCGACGGTGGCGCAGTTCACGCCGACGCGGGCGCCGGTCTGGTGCGACCTCGGCGGCGGCATCCCGGGTGCACTCGGCACGCCGACGCTGACCGGTGCCGGCACGATCAACCTCGCCGCCCCGCTGACGCTGACCGTGCGCAGCTACGCGCCGAACGCGATCGGGCTGCTGATCGTCGGCGCTTCGGCGATCAACGTGCCGCTGTTCGGCGGCGTGCTGGTGCCGTCGCTCGACGTGCCGCTGACGATCACCGGCAACGGCGC
>CAMAUH010000111.1 GCA_945861365.1 Candidatus Kuenenia stuttgartensis | reverse complement strand
GATGATGAAGCCGAACTTCGGGTGGTTCTCTTGCATCTGCGCGAACCACGGGATGCTGACCGAGCCCGGGTTGCACATCGTGTTGCGCATCGACAGGCCGACCACGCCACCTGGGTTCGCAGCGCCACCGCGGCCCCAGTAGGTGATGTTGTCGAGGATCTCGAGGCGGCCATCCAGGCCCGCGACGATGTTGGATTGGGCCGAGAGCACGCTGGCGAACGAAACACCCAGCGACAGCAGGAGTACTCGATTCATGAGGTGGAAACGGGCGGCGCCTGCAAGAGCAGGCGGCATGGGCATGGGGAAGGCGCACAGAACTGTAGCTCAGAGCGCAACCTCCACAACCACCCACACGAGCCCATCCCACCTCGCAGAAAAGCGAAGCGCCCGTCCCACCGCGTGGATGCGGTGCGACGGGCGCGGCGGTGGTTGCGGCCCCGGTCAGTTGGTGCCGAGCACCATCTGCAGCGCGTTCGACGTCACGAAGCCGAACGCATTCAGGCCAGGCGACAACGTCGCCGACTGCGACAGCAGCAGCACACCGCTGAGGCTCGGCGAAGCCGGCAGCGAGTACGGCACCGAGGCACTCGCCGTCGGCGTCGCGAACTGCGTCGTCACATCGAGCCCGACGTAGAGCGTGCAGCCCGGCATGCCGATCGACGCCAGGTCGAGACCCGGCGTGTACTGCGTCTGCGACAGGATCTGCAGGCCCAGCAGCGAGCCGGCCGGGATGTTCGTCGTGTCGAAGGTGAACGTCGTGCCGAGCACCGGCCGCGCCGAAGCGGCCAGCGCCACGTTCGGCGTCGGGCCATTGCACAGCGACAGGCCCGCGCCAAAGCCAGCCGAGATGTTCATGCTGCCCGGGTCGCTCGCCCCGCTACCGCGCGTCCACCCCGTCAGGTAGTCGTTGCCGCCGGTGTTGACCGCCTGGAAGAGGATGTTGACGTTGCCGTTCGGGAAGAACTGGTACTGGAACGTCGCCGTCGCGGTTGGATCGCCATAGCTCGGCACCGCCGTGTAGCTGACGACCACCCGGGCCGCGGTCGCATCGACGAGCACCATGCCCGTGTTGGGCAGGAAGTCGTGCCACGCCGCAGCCCATCGGGCGCCGCCCGAGAAGAACTCGGCGCTGCCCGGCGTGTAGGACGCCCCGTTGCTGCCCGGCGACACGAAGCCGTTCGAGCAGACGTACAGCGTCGACGTCGTGCCGCCGGGATACGGCAGCGTGAACGGCAGCGCGGTCGAGACCTCGGTGTCGTCACTCATCGCCAGGCTGATGCCCGCCGGCGTGATGTAGCTGCCGGTGCCGGCGCCGACGGTGTAGTTGCCGGTGACCGCGCTGTAGGCCAGCGTCATCGACGTGTTGGCGAGGTCGAACGCCGCAGCCGGCGCGAACAACTCGTAGAAGGAGCTCTGGCAGTTGGCACCGCCGCAGCCCGTGCCGACCGTGTTCACCTGCGCGAAGGTCGAGCCGCCGGGCACCTTGGCGCCCACCGCCACGAACAGCGCACCGGCGCCGACCCGGGCCTGGTCGATCGACACCACGCCGTTGCCCGGCGGGAACGTCGCGTCGAAGCCGAAGTTGTAGACGGTGTTCCAGTTCAGCGGGTTGCTGACCGGAGCCGTGAACACGACCTCGTTGCCGACGCGCGCGGCCGACCAGTTGTTGAGCACGTTGCCGTCGATGTCGCGGAACGTGAAGTTCGACGCCACGGCCCCCGCGTCGATCGGCACGCGCAGCGTGGCACCGCCGCGGTGGTTGTCGACGTTGTGCACCGCGTACTCGTAGTGGTAGTTGCTGCCGCCGAGCGGCGTCGCCTTGGAGCCGACGAAGAAGCGGCCGTCGTCGGTGCCGTTGCTGGAGCTGTTCAGGTCGGCGCCGGTCCAGTGCTGCAGGATCGAGCCGTAGACCATCGGTGCCGCGGCGACGTTGCTGAACGTCCACGAGGTACCGTTCCAGCTCGGCGTGAAACCGCGCGAGGCGTCGTTGTCGGTGCGGTTGGCGAGCGCCTCACCCTGGTGCATCAGGTGGATGCCGTAGAAGTAGGCGGCGCCGGGCGTGAGCAGGTCCGCTTCCTTGACGGTGACGCGATTCTTCACCGCATCGAAGCTGCCCGGGTTCAGGCTACGGACGCCGTCCGCGGGCAGCGGATAGCCGGCCTGTGTCGGATCGCCGATGTCGAAGTAGCTACCGACCGGGTTCCACGTGCCGAGCCAAGGATTCAGCTCACTGGGCGGGCCGAGGTAGTTGCGATCCGCGTTGTTGCCCGAGCCATAGGTATCGGCGCAGTTGATGCCCATCACCGAGCCACCGAGGCCGCCGGTGCTCTGGCAGGTGCCGCAGGGGCCGCTGTAGTTCGTCGACGTGAACGCGTGCTTGCAGTAGCTCCAGTCGTTGATCTGCTCCATGCGGTCGTTGACGCGCCGCATGATCAGGAAGCCGAACTTCGGGTGGTTCGGCTGCATCGGCGCCTGCCACGGGATCTGCACCGTGCCCGGGTTGCACATCTCGTTCAGCATCGCCATGCCGACCTCACCGCCCGGATAGGCGGCGCCGCGGCGGCCGTAGTAGTCGAGGGTGTCGACGATGGTGAGCCGGCCATTGAGGCCGGGCACCGTGTTGGACTGGGCCGCAAGGCCACAGGCCATCGAGGCGGCGAAGGACAGCAACGCGATTCGTTTCATGGGAGATCAGCGCGGAGGACCCGACGGGAGAGCAGGGCAGGAAGGCGGCGAACCTAGCCAGCGCGGCCGAGCCTTGGAAGCCCCGCCGACGTGCACGCAGCTCGCTCGCGGCAAGCGATGCACGAGACGACCGAACACTGCTTGCGCCACGCCGAGCACTGCCGTCTCGTGCCGCGCCGATGTTCGCCCCCTGTGTCCATGCCCTCGCAGTACTCGCCGGTGCGGCGGTAGCAGTCGCCCAGACGCGCCTGCTGCGATTCCCCGACCTGCATGGTGAGCAGGTCGTCTTCACCTACGCCGGCGACCTGTGGCGGGCGCCGCTGGCCGGCGGCACGGCCGTGCGCGTCACGTCGGCGCGCGGCGTCGAGCTGTTCGCGAAGTACTCACCCGACGGCCGCTGGATCGCGTTCACCGGCCAGCTCGATGGTGACGAGCAGGTCTGCATCGTGCCGAGCGACGGCGGCGACGTGCGCCAGTTGACCTGGTATCCGGCGCGCGGGCCGCTGCCCGATCGCTGGGGCCATGACCAGCAGGTCTGTGGCTGGACGCCGGACGGCAGCGCCGTGCTGTTCCGCAGCCTGCAGCGCGAGTGGTCGATCGGCCACAGCCGTCTCTACACGGTCGCACTGCCGTCGACAGCGCGGCAACGCGGTGCGCTGCCGGTGCCACTGCCGATGCCGATGGCCGGCAACGGCGAGTTCGCGCCCGACGGCAACCGCATCGTCTACTCACCGCTGTGCCGCGACTTCCGCACCTGGAAGCGCTACCAGGGCGGGCAGGCGCAGGACCTGGTCGTGTTCGATCCGCTGCGCGGCACCGCGGAGAACATCACCCAGCACGCGCGCACCGACCGCGATCCGATGTGGATCGACGACCGCATCTGGTTCTGCAGCGACCGCAGCGGCACGCTCAATCTCTGGTCGTACGACACCAAGACGAAGAGTGCGCACCAGGAGACCGACAGCACCAAGTGGGACGTGCGCTGGCCCAGTGCCGGCGGCCCCGGCGAAGGCCGCATCGTCTACGAACAGGGCGGCGAACTGTTCTGGTTCGACTGCGCGCGAAGGACCGCGCACGCGATCCCGATCCGCGTGCCCGACGAAGGCCTCGGCCAGCGCCCGCAGCAGGTGCACGCCGACGGCGCGATCGAACACCTGGCGCTGAGCCCGGGCGGCCGGCGGGCCGCGTTCGGAGCCCGCGGCGAAGTGCTGACGGTGCCGCGTGAACACGGCGACCTGCGCAACCTGACGCGCTCCCCCGCCGCCCACGACAAGCATCCGGCCTTCGCCCCCGACGGCAGCTCGCTCGCGTTCGTCAGCGATCGCTCCGGCGAGGAACAGCTGTGGCTGGTCGACCACAAGGGCGAGCAGGCGCCGCGGCAACTGACCCAGGGGCTCGCCGCGATGCTGCACGCGCCGAAGTGGTCGCCGGACGGCCGCTGGCTGCTGTTCGGCGACAAGGATGGCGTGCTGCGGCTGTGCGAAGTGGCGAGCGGCGAACTGCGGCAGCTCGCCGATGACCCGCACGGCACCATCGACGATGCCTGCTGGTCGCCGTGCTCGGGCCACGTCGCGTTCTCGTTGGCGGGCCACAACGACTGCCGTCGCGTACACGTCTACAGCCTCGCCGACCGCTCGCTGCACGCGGTCTCGCGACCGCTCGCCAACGACCGCGCCCCCGCCTTCGACGCCCGCGGCGAGCGCTTGTTCTTCCTCGGCCTGCGCGGCTTCCAACCGCGGCTGGCCAGTGAGTACGAATGGGACTTCCAGGTCGACCGCGCGTTCGGCGTGTTCGCACTGGCTCTGCAGAAGGGTGCCGGCCCGCTGCTGCAACCGCGCAGCGACGAGGCGCCCACGGCCCCACCGGCGGCCGCGGCCGCTGCACCGACCTTCACGGCGCCGATCGCGGTCGACTTCGACGGCCTCGCCGAACGCGTCGAAGCGCTGCCGGTGACGTTCGACGACTACGCGTCGCTGCAGCGCGCCGGCGACCTGCTGCTGCTGCGCACAGCACCGGCGCGCTCGTACGGTCGCGCCAGCGAACGCAAGCCGGCGCTGCAGGCGTTCTCGCTGGCCGACCGCACGCTGCGCGAGGTCCATGGCGACGTGCAGTCCCACGCGCTGTCGCCCGACGGCAGCCACGTGCTGGTGCGCAGCCCGCGCGGCTGCACCATCACCGACCTGACGCAGCCGAAGGCGACGCCACAAGCGCTCGAGCTGCACGGCCTGCCGGTCGACAAGCTCGCCAGCGACGAGTACTGGCAGATCTTCCACGAGGTGTGGCGCCGCTACCGCGACTTCTTCTACGTCGCCACCCTGCACGGCCACGACTGGGAAGCGCTGCGCCAGCGCTCCGCCGAACTGCTGCCGCACGTGCGGCACCGCAGCGACCTCAACTACGTGCTCGGTGAGATGATCGCCGAGCTGAACGTGTCGCACGCCTACATCAGCGGCGGCGATCTCGACGCCCCACCGCGCCCCGCGGCAGCGCTGCTCGGCCTGGTGCTGGTCTTCGATGCCGCCAGTGGCCGCTACCGCATCGACCGCGTGCTGCGCGGCGAGAACGACGACGAACCGTACCGCTCCCCGGCGACAGCGCTCGGCGTCGACCTCCGCGACGGCGACTACGTGCTGGCCATCGACGGCGAACCGCTGCAGCCCGATGTCGACCCGTACCGGCTGCTGCGCGGCAAGGCCGGCCGCAGCGTGCGCCTGACGGTGAACGGCCGGCCACAGCCGCAGGGCGAACGCGTCGAGGTGCTGCAACCGATCGCCAGCGAGCAGAAGCTGTTCTACCTCGAGTGGGTCGAGCAGAACCGCCGGCGCGTCGAGCAGCGCAGCGAAGGCAAGCTCGGCTACGTGCACCTGCCCGACATGGGCCAGGACGGCATCCGCGAGTTCATCAAGCACTACTACCCGCAGCGCGACAAGCAGGGCCTCGTCATCGACGACCGCAGCAACGGCGGCGGCAACGTGTCGCAGATGGTGCTGAACCGCCTGCAGCGGCAATTGCTGATGTGCACGTTCGGCCGCACCAGCGGCTTCCAGACCTACCCGCGCGCGACCTTCCTCGGCCACCTGGTGTGCCTGATCGACGAGGGCAGCTCCAGCGACGGCGACATCTTCCCCGCGATGTTCCGGCAGTCGGGCCTCGGCAAGCTGATCGGCAAACGCACGTGGGGCGGCATCGTCGGCATCACCGACCGCGGCATGTTGATGGACGGCGGCACGGTCAACGTGCCCGAGTTCGGCAACACGGAGCCCGGCGGCGCATGGACGATCGAGGGCCACGGCGTCGAGCCGGACCTGGTCGTCGACAACGACGTCGCCGCCGTGCTGGCTGGCCGCGATCCCCAACTCGAAGCTGCCATCGACGACCTGCTCGGCGCGCTCGCGCGCGAGCCGCGTCCCGTTCCCGTTCCGCCCCCGCCTCCCGTGAAGACCGGCCGATGACCCGACGTCCCAACTCCCAAGGCCGCTTGCCGGAACTGCGGCTGAAGATCCGCGTGCACGGCCGCCATCCGTGGTTCTACCGCAAGATGATCCAGAAGCCCGACGCGGCGCTGCCGGCGGGCACGCCGGCGATCGTGCGCGACCGCGACGGACGCCTGGTCGGCACCGGCTTCTACAACCCGCGCGCGGAACTGGCGCTGCGCATGTTCGCCGACGATGTCGTCGCCGACGTGCAAGCACACTTCGTGCAGGCGCTGCGCGGCGCTGTGCAGTTGCGGGAAGACGCGCTGCAGCTGCCGCGCATCACCGATGCCTACCGTCTCGTGCACGCCGAAGCCGACGGCTTCCCGGGCCTCGTGCTCGACAAGCTCGGCACCGCGTTCGTGGCGCAGGTCAGTTCGCTCGGCATGCTGCAGCAGCTCGAACCACTCGGCGAATGGCTGCTGCAGAAGTACCCCGGCAGCAAGCTGGCGCTGCTGCAGGACAAGGACTGGGCCGAACGCGAAGGCATGGAGAAGCTGCCGCGCCCACCGGCGATCGCGACCACCGTGCGTGAACACGGGCTCACGTATGCCGTACAGGCCGGCACCGGCCACAAGACCGGGTTCTTCGCCGACCAGCGCGACAACCGGTTGCTGGTGCGCAACCTCGCCAAGGGCCGTTCGGTGCTCGACCTGTGCTGCAACAGCGGCGGCTTCGCGATGAACGCGGCGGCCGGCGGCGCCAGCAAGGTGGTCGCCGCCGACCTCGACGAAGCGATGGTCGAGCAGACGCGAACGAACGCCGGCCAGAACAAGCTCGCGATCACGACGCTGCACGGCGACGCGTTCGACCTGCTGCGCGACGCGCAACAGGGCGCGCACGAACTGATCGTGCTCGATCCGCCGAAGTGGGTGCACCACCGCGACGAGCTGGAGAGCGGCATCGCGCGCTACGCCGACCTGAACCGGCTCGGCATCGAGAAGGTCGCGCGCGGCGGGCTGGTGGTCACGTGTTCGTGCTCGGGCAGCGTCAGCGAAGGCGACTTCCTGCGCATGCTGACCGGGGCTGCTGCGGCGGCGGGACGCGATGCGCGCGTGCTGTACCTGCGCGGGGCAGGGCCCGACCATCCGGTGGCGCTCGAGTGTCCGGAGACGCGCTACCTGAAGGTCGCCGTGCTGCAGGTGCGCTGAATCAGCCGCGCGGCGGCGGCACGCGTTCGAGCAGACGCTCGTAGCCGATCTCGCGGCACAGCGCGGCGAGGTCTTCGGTCGGCCCGCGCCAGCGCAGGTCGTCGACCGACTCCGTGAGCGGCACGTCGGTGCGCAACGTCGCCAGCTTCTTGTACAGCGCGGCTGCCGCGCGGTGTTCACGCAGCACCGCCGCGAGCCCCTCGGCACCACGAACCTTCACC
The DNA here is from genome assembly GCA_945861365.1 of Candidatus Kuenenia stuttgartensis. Classification (GTDB taxonomy): domain Bacteria; phylum Planctomycetota; class UBA1135; order UBA1135; family UBA2386; genus UBA2386. Next base: position 2,930 of record CAMAUH010000111.1, on the reverse strand, counting down.
GCCCACTGCCCCGGATCGTCGGGGATCGCGTCGAGCGAGCCGTAGTGCGCGAGCAACACCGAAGCGCTCTTGCTGCCCCACTTCGGCAGCCCCGGGATGCCGTCAGCGTCGTCGCCGACCAACGCCAACAGGTCCGGGATCGACGCCGGCGCCACGCCGAACTTCGCGCGCACCGCCGCAGCGTCGAGCACCGCGTGGTTCTTGCGATCGAACTGCACGATGCGGTCGCCCTGCACCATCTGCGCGAGGTCCTTGTCGGGCGTGCCGAGGAACACGCGCTCGACGCGCGCGTCGGCGCCCGCCCGCACCGCCATCGTCGCCAGCGCATCGTCGGCTTCGAACTCCACCATCGACCACGTGACGAGGCCCAGCGCGCGCGCCGCGCGTTCCGCCAGCGGGAACTGCGCCCATAGCGGCGGATCGATGCCGTCGCCGGTCTTGTAGCCCGCGAACAGCGCATTGCGGAACGACTCGATCACCGTGTCGAACGCGATGCCGATGTGCGTGACCGCGTCCTTGCCGAGCAGCGACACCAGGCTCGCCAGCAGGCCGCGCACGGCGCCGACTTCGCGCCCATCGGGTGCCTGCGCCGGCGGCGCCCCGTAGTAGCTGCGGAACAGCTCGTAGGTGCCGTCGATCAGGTGCACGTGCATCGCCGCATCTTCACGGGCTCGGTGGGCGCAGCAAGCACGGTGGCGCAAACGCGCTCGCTCCGCTACGGAACACGCCGTGCCGACCCTGGACGAACTGCTGCGCGCGCGCCTGCCGACGATCGGCGACTGGCAGCCGACGCCGGCGCGCCGCGCCGCGGTGCTGTGCCCGCTCGTGCAACGCGCCGGCCAGGACCATGTGCTGCTGCTGGTGCGGCCCGCCGACGCGCGGCAGCACGCCGGCCAGGTGGCGTTCCCCGGCGGCATGCGCGACGGGGACGAACCGGTCGAAGCGACGGCGCGGCGCGAGACGCGCGAGGAACTCGGCATCGGCGACGCCGCGATCGACGTGCTCGGCGGACTCGGTTGGCGCGAGAGTTCGGGCGGCATCCAGGTGCAGGCGGTGGTCGCGCGGCTGCAGCCAGTGCCATTGCAGCCGGCCGCGGGTGAGGTCGTGCGCGTGCTGCACGTGCCGCTCGCGGAGCTATGCGATGCAGCGCGCTGGCAGCAGAAGCCGCCGCCATACGGGGCGACCGGCAAGCAGCCGACGCTCAGCCCGCACTTCGCGTTCGGCGACGAACTGCTGTGGGGACTGACGGCGCGCTTCGTGCGCGATCTGTTGGCGGCGCTCGGCGGCTGACAGCCTCAGCCGCGCAGTTCCGCGCCGATCTGCCCGCACTGCTCGCGCACCTTGCCGAGGAACTTGCTCTCGTCCTCGTCGGTCAGCGTGCGGTCGTCGGCGCCGAGCGTGACGGTGAAGTTCAGGCTCTTCTTGCCCGCCGGCAGCCGTTCGCCGCGGTAGACCTCGAACAGCTGCACGTCCTTGACCAGCTTGCGGCCGGTGGTGCGCAGGAACTCGACGACCTGGGCGACCTGCACCGCTTCGTCGACCAGCAGTGCTACGTCGACCGGCATGCCCGGGAACGTCGGCACCGCCTGGTAGTGCGCGATCTTGCGGCCGTTGGCGAGCAGCGCGCGCACGTCGAGGCAGGCGATCGCCGTCGTCACCGGCAATCCCATCGACTTCGCGATCGCCGGATGCAGGTGCGCCACGTAGCCGACCGGCGAACCGTCGCGATCGATCGCGACCGCGCGCGACGGATGCACCCACGGCTGGTCGCTGCCGTGCCACACGCGCGCCATCACCGCCGGGCGGCCGACGCGCTGCAGCAGGCTGCCGAGCGCTTCGCGCAGTTCGAGGAACGGATGTTCGCCGTCGCGGCGCGACCACACGAACGCCAGCTCGCGCACTTCGTGCGGCAGCTTGTGCTCGTCGCGCATCTCGGCGTGGTAGCCCTTGCCGTGTTCGACCAGCTTCACTTCGGCGTGTTGGCGCAGGTTCTGCGGCACCGACGCCAGCAGGCTCGGCAGCACGTGGCGGCGGATGCGCGAGACCTCGGGCGCCACCGGATTGGCGACCTGCACGTAGGCGTGCTCGCCAGCGCCGGCGGTGGTGAGCACCGCATCCGGCACGAAGCTGTAGTTGTAGACCTCGCTGCAACCGAGCTCGAGGCAACCGACTTCGAGCAGCCGGCGCGCCAGGAACAGCTCCTCGTTGCGCGGCGGCGGCGCCACGGTGCCCTGCAGCGGCCGTTCCGGGATGTTGTCGTAGCGGAACATCCGGCCGACCTCTTCGATCAGGTCGTCCTCGATGTTGACGTCCTTGGTGGCGCGGAAGCTCGGCACCACGCAGTCGAAGCCGGTCGGCGTGATCGTGACGCCGAACTCGAGCGAGCGCAGGATGCCGGCGACCTTGTCGTCGTCGAGGCGCACGCCGAGCTTCAGCAACAGCCGCGCGCGGCGCAGCGTGATCGTCTTCGGCGCGTAGCGGAAGCCGGCCGGATCGACCAGCGGCCCGGCGGCCTTCGCGGTCGGGCAGTAGTGCTGCAGCAGGCGCACGAACTGGTGCACCGCCAGCTCGGCGTTGGTCGGATCCTGCGCCTTCTCGAAGCGCGCGCTGGCGTCGGTGCGCAGGCCAAGGCGCATGCTGGTGCGACGGATCGAAGCGGCGTGGAAGCTCGCCGATTCGAGGAACAGGCTCGTCGTGTCGGCGGCGACCATCGTGCCGGCCCCACCCATGATGCCGGCCAGCGCTTCCGGCGTGTCGCCGCTGCAGACCAGCAGGTCCTGGTCAGCCAGCTTGCGGACCTGGCCATCGAGCGTCGTGATCGTCTCGTTCGGCTTCGCCTTGCGCACGCGGATCGGGCCCTGCCCGACGTGGCGCAGGTCGAACGCATGCATCGGCTGGCCGAGGTCCAGCATCACGTAGTTGGTCAGGTC